>JBIOUP010000349.1:0-2172 GCA_044867305.1 Dermatophilaceae bacterium | reverse complement strand
AGAAGTACAGGTTGGCCAGGCCCGTCCAGCTCAGCGACCCGGCCGGCCGCCCGGTGGGGGCGTCCTCGTCGTTGACCATGAACGTCCAGGCCCACGACTTGGGCATGCCAGGAAACATCTCGAACGGGTTGGTCACCGCAGGAACCACCGCAGGCAGAGCGTGAATCTTCAGCGCGCCCAGGTGGTTTCGGGAGGCCAACGCAACCGTCTCCGGGCGCAGCAGCCGCTCACCCGAGTCGGAGGCGCCGCCGCGCAGCCACATCCGCAGAAAGCGCAGGTAGTCGGGAACCGTCGAGTACAGCCCGTGTCCGCCCATCTGCACCTGCGGCTCGCGCTCGGTGGTGCGGCTGGCGACGACCGAGCCGTCCGGCAGACGGCGGTGCATCCCGGCCCGCCTCGCGCGCATGTCGTCGGTCAGGGCAAAAGCGGTGTCCGACATGCCCAGCGGCGCGAAGACGCGCTCCTGCATGACCTCGCCAAGGCGCCACCCGGTGATGCCCTCGACGAGCTGACCCAGCCAGTCGATGCTGCTGCCGTACTCCCACCGCTCGCCCGGGTCGAACAGCAACGGAGTCATCAGAGACTGGTGGGTCGCGGTGGCCGTGCCAACCTGCTCGTGTTCGGTGACCAGGCGCTGGTAGCTCTCGTTGAAGGTCTCGTAGGCAAAGCCCGCGGTATGCACGAGCAGGTGCCGGGCGGTCACCTCCCGCCGCGGCGCCCGCAGCACCGGCTGGCCCGACGCGTCGAACCCCTCGAGAACCTGAATCTGCGCGAGGGCGGGCGCGTACTCCCGCGCCGGCGCGTCGAGGTCGAGTAGGCCCTCCTCGACCAGCTGCAGGGCGACGGTGCCGGTGATCGGCTTGGTCGTCGAGAAGGCCGCGAACACGGTGTCCGGGGTCATCGGCATACCGGTGGCCAGGCTGCGCACCCCAGCCGCGCCGAGGTATGCCGTGGCGTCGCGGTCGGTGACTCCCGCAACGACCCCGGGCAAGCCGGTCAGCGAGCCCACGGAGGCCGCCACGACGGGTTCGACGGCTGCTGCGATGGCCTCCCGGCGCGCGGCCCCGTTCACGAACTCACCGTGCCATGCCAGCTCTCGAGTGGGCGGTTGTTGCGGTTATGAGCCCCCTGGGTAACAGCATCGTCTGCCCGCTCGGTAGTGGGTTGGCGAGCTCGAGCTCACCTGGGCAAGCCGAGGGCCTCGTCGCCCTGGCGGACCACATCGACCGCGACGGTGAGCTTGGAGGAGCGGCCTTCGGTGAAGACGACACCGCGCAGCGGAGACACATCCCGATAGTCGCGACCCCATGCGGTCACGATGTACCGCGAGTCGGCGAAGTGGTCGTTCGTCGGGTCCAGGTCGACCCACCTGCCGCCTTCGACTGCCGGCACCAGCACGGAGGCCCAGGCGTGGGTCGCGTCGGAGCCGGCCAGCTTCTGCTGACCCGGTGGCGGCCGGGTCTCGATGTACCCGCTGACGTAGCGGGCCGGCATACCGACGCTGCGCAGGGCGCCCACGGCCAGGTGAGCGAAGTCCTGGCACACCCCGGCGCGGCGCTCGAGCAGCTCGGGAAGGGTGGTCGTCACCGTGGTGACGCCCTTGGCGTAGCTGAAGTCGGCGTGGATCGCCTGATAGAGCGCAACGAGCGCCTGACCCAGCGGCCGTTCGGCAGCGAGGATCGCCGTCGCGTACCCGCCCACGGCGCCCCCGGTGTCGACGAGCGGCGAAGGCAGCAGGTAGGTGGTGCGCTCGACCGGGTCCGCGGCCTGCGCGAGGTGCTGAGCAGCCGATCCGACGGTCCATTCGTCGAGGGCCGCGACATCCACGGCCGGCCACTGCACGCGGACCACGGACCGCTTGACCACTTCGAGGGTGGTATGCCGGGTGCGCACCTCCAGGTAGTGGCTGTGGTTGCCGAAGAAGTCGACGTGCTCGGTGAGCACGTCCGGGGCGGGTTCGGTGTCGACGTCGTGGGCCAGGATGCGCTGGGTCGCGGCGGCGCGCGGAGCGAAGATGCCCCGGCCGTAGGAGGCCGAGACCGACTGCTCGTACGTGTACGTCGTCCGGTGACGCACCTGGTAGACCCGTGGGGTCTGATGCGGGTCTCCCGTCGGTTCGAGCCCGTCGCTCATCCCCGGCTCCTTGGCTTGGCCGCGAGCCGGCGGCCCATG
>JBIOUP010000348.1:0-9378 GCA_044867305.1 Dermatophilaceae bacterium | reverse complement strand
GACAAGCAGTTCGTGCGGGACTGGCTGGTGTCACCGGAGAGCGGCTGGGACCGCAGCTCCGGTGAGCCGCCCCCGCCGCTACCGGACGCGATCGTCGAGCAGACCCGGGATCGGTACGTGCAGGCCTTCGAGAAGCTGACCGGTCGGGCATTTGCGTGACTGACCCGTCGCCGAGAGGGCAGACGATGCTGCTATCCAACGCGGAAAGCAGCACTTAGCGCCCTTTCGATGCGGGTCGGCCTTCCCTCTCGTTGCGGCCGGGGCCGGGTAGGCTCGAAGCGATGCTGACGACGTACGAGGGCGGCAACGCCATCTCGCCGTTTCGGGCTCGTGCTCTGCTGGCCCGCCTGCAAGCGGTCACGCCGCAGGTCAGCGGCCTGACCGCCCGCCACGTGCACTGGGTCCTCACCGACACGGCCCCCGCGCCCGACGCGGTTGACACGATGCGGCGGCTGCTCACCTATGGCGAGCCGTATGCCGGTCCCGCACCCGATGCCGTCGGCACCGTCCTCGTCGTGGCGCCTCGCCTCGGCACCGTATCCCCCTGGGCGTCCAAGGCGACGGACATCGCGCACAGCTGCGGGCTGGACGTGCGCCGCATCGAGCGGGTCACCGAGTACCACCTGGCCGGCCGCGCCCTCTCCCCCGTCGAACGGGCCGCCTGCGCCGCCCTGATGCACGACCGGATGACCGAGACAGTCCTGTCCACCCGCGCGGAGGCAGATGCGCTCTTCGTAGCCCGGCCGGGGGCGCCGCTGCAACACGTCGACGTGCTCGGGCAGGGACGGGCGGCGCTGGATGCCGCGAACACGGCATACGGGCTGGCCCTGTCCGACGACGAGGTGGACTACCTCGAAGCCGCCTTCCGCGGCCTGGGCCGCAACCCCAGCGACGTCGAGCTGATGATGTTCGCCCAGGCCAACAGCGAGCACTGCCGCCACAAGATCTTCAACGCCGACTTCGTCATCGACGCCGAGCCGCAGTCCCGTTCGATGTTCGCGATGATCCGCCACACGGAGGCGCTCAACGGTCAGGGCACCGTGGTCGCCTACCGCGACAACGCTTCGGTCATCACCGGTGCGCCCACCCGCTTGTGGCTGCCCGTCCGCCCCGACGCGCCGTCCCGGTATGCCGCCCGCAACGACCTCGTCCACGTCCTGATGAAGGTCGAGACGCACAACCACCCGACGGCCATCTCGCCGTACGCAGGCGCGGCGACCGGCGCGGGGGGCGAGATCCGCGACGAGGGCGCGACCGGGCGTGGGGCGCGACCGAAGGCCGGGGTCACCGGGTTCGCGGTGTCGAACCTGCACCTGCCCGGTCTGGCCGCGCCGTGGGAGAGCGACGGCGACGACCGCCCGGGCCACCTGGCAAGCCCCCTGCAGGTCATGCTCGACGGCCCGATCGGTGCGGCCTCGTTCAACAACGAGTTCGGCCGGCCCGCCCTCGGCGGCTTCTTCCGGGTTTACGAGCAACAGGTCGCGGGCATCCGCCGTGGCTACCACAAGCCGATCATGAGCGCCGGTGGGATGGGCGCGATCTCGGCGGCTCAGGCGCAGAAGATGCAGTTCCCGCCCGGCGAGCTCCTGGTCCAGATCGGCGGCCCGGCGCTGCGGATCGGCATGGGCGGTGGCGCGGCCAGCTCGATGGCCTCCGGCGTCAACGTCACCGACCTGGACTTCGACTCGGTCCAGCGCGGCAACCCCGAGATCCAGCGCCGGGCCCAGGAGGTCATCAACCACTGCTGGTCCCTCGGCCCGGACAACCCCATCCTCGCCATCCACGACGTCGGCGCCGGGGGTCTGTCCAACGCCCTTCCCGAGCTCGTCGACGGCGCGGGCCTGGGTGGCTGGTTCGACCAGACCCGCATCCCTGCCGAGGAGAGCGGCCTCTCCCCGAAAGAGTTGTGGTGCAACGAGAGCCAGGAGCGCTACGTCCTGGCCATCGCCCCCGAGTCGCTCGACCTGCTCGACACGCTCTGTGCCCGCGAGCGTTGCCCGTATGCCGTGGTCGGCGCCGCGAGCGCGGACGGCCGGCTCGTCCTGCAGGACGGGGGCAACGGCGAGAACTCGATCGACATGCCGATGGAGATCCTGCTCGGCAAGCCGCCGAGGATGCTGCGGGACGTCACCCGGGTCGACCGCTCCGAGCCGGCGCTCGACCTGACCGGCGTCGATCTCGAGGCCGCCGCCCTGGATGTGCTGCGCCATCCCACGGTCGCCAGCAAGCGGTTCCTGGTCACGATCGGCGACCGCACGGTCGGCGGTCTCTCGCACCGCGACCAGATGGCCGGGCCGTGGCAGGTGCCGGTCTCCGACGTTGCCGTGACGCTCGCGGACTTCGAGGGGTTCGCGGGGGAGGCGATGAGCTCCGGCGAGCGGACGCCGCTGGCCGGGGTCGACGCCCCCGCCTCGGGGCGGATGGCCGTCGGCGAGGCGCTGACCAACCTGCTCGCGGCACCGGTCTCCCTGGACCGGGTCAAGCTCAGCTGCAACTGGATGGCCGCGTGTGGGGAGCCGGGTGAGGACGCCGCGCTCTACGACACCGTCCGCGCTGTCGCGCTTGCGCTGTGCCCACAGCTGGGCATCGGCGTCCCGGTCGGCAAGGACAGCCTCTCGATGCGCACCCGGTGGAGCGCAGACGGGCGCGAGCACGAGGTTGTCTCGCCGGTGAGCCTGCTCGTCACGGCATTCGCTCACCTGCCGGACGTGCGGGGCACGCTCACCCCACAGTTGCGCGGTGACGGCGCCCTCGTGCTCGTCGACCTCGGGGCCGGAGCCACCCGCATGGGCGGCTCGATCCTGGCCCAGGTCCTCGGTCAGTTCGGCGGGCGGGTGCCCGACCTCGACGATCCGAGCGCCCTCGGCGCCTTGTTTGCCGCCGTCGGCGAGCTGCGGGGCGACGGTTTGCTCACGGCATACCATGACCGCTCGGACGGGGGGCTGTGGGCGACTGTGTGCGAGATGGGGTTTGCTGGCCATCAGGGCGTACATCTGGATTTGACGTCCTTGGTGGGCGGCGATGGTGACTGGACCGCCGCGGTGCGAGCGCTCTTCACCGAGGAGATCGGCGTCGTCGTGGAGGTGGCTGGAGAGCACGCCGACGAGGCCCTGGCGCTCTTCGCCCGTCATGGGCTGGGCCACCTCACCCATGTCGTCGGACACAGCGGCGGCGACCCGAGCATCGAGGTGGCGCTCGGGTCCGAGACCCTCGTGCGCGGGTCGCTGCGCGATGTGCACCAGGCATGGGACGAGGTCAGCTGGCGTATCGCTGCACTGCGGGACAACCCCGAGTGCGCCGACGAAGAGCACGACGCCGCCGGGGCCGAGGAGGACCCGGGGCTGCACGTCGCGCTCACCTTCGACCTCAAGGACGACGTCGCGGCGCCGTTCGTCACCTCCGTGCGCCCGAAGGTCGCGGTGCTGCGCGAGCAGGGCGTCAACAGCCATGTCGAGACCAGCTACGCCCTCGATCGCGCCGGCTTCGACACCTACGACGTGCACATGACCGACCTGCAGTCCGGGCGGGCGACGCTGCAGGCATACCAAGGTTTCGTGGCGTGCGGGGGGTTCAGCTATGGCGACACCCTCGGGGCGGGTGAAGGTTGGGCGCGCTCGATCCTGTTCAACCCGGCGCTGCTGGACCAGTTCAGTGAGCTCTTCCATCGCGATGACACCTTTGCGCTCGGTATCTGCAACGGCGCGCAGGTCCTGGCGGCGCTCGCGGGCCTCATCCCGGGCGCCCAGGACTGGCCGATCTTCACCCGCAACCGCAGCGAGCAGTTCGAGGCGCGCCTGAGCCTCGTGGAGGTTCTGGAGAGCCCAGCGGTTGTCTTCGCCGGCATGGCCGGCAGCCGCTTGCCCATTGCGGTCGCGCACGGCGAGGGCTACGCCGACTTCTCGCGGCACGGCAACCCGGCCGCGGTGCACCGGGCGATGCGCTTCGTTGACAACCACGGGCGCCCGGCCGCTGGCTACCCCGCCAACCCGAACGGTAGCCCGGACGGGCTCACCGCGGTGACCACCCCGGACGGTCGGTTCACGGCGCTGATGCCGCACCCTGAGCGGGTGTTGCGCAACATCCAGATGAGCTGGACCAGCGGGGACATCGCCGAGCCCAGCCCATGGCTGCGGATGTTCCGCAACGCGCGTGCCTTCGTGGGCTAACGCTCGAAAGCCTCGCGAGCGGAGGCCAGTGGTTGCCAAAACGCCTGATAACAACCGTTGGGCTCCACTCGCGGGCCCCCGGCGACGCTCAGCTCAATGCGGGACGGCGACGACGAGCAGCAGCGACCCGACAAAGGTCAACGCAGCGACGATGACCAGGAACCAGCCGATGACGACGTATGGATGTCCCCGCGCCGCGTGCATGGCGAGCATCACGTGCTCGGGCTGGTCCGGGTCGATGAGAATGTCCGTCGTGGTCCCCGGCTCCCACACTCCGCCCCGAGAGCGGGTCGGCGCCACGAGCATCCCGCCGTCGGGACCGGCATACCGCACATAGGGGTGGCGCAGCAGCACGCCTGTGGTGCCACCGCCGCGGTCCACGACGGTGGCCACGGCTCGACTCCAGCCCAGGGCGGCCTTGGTGCGCTGGCCGCCGATGCGGATCATCCGCCAGCCGATGAGCAGCCACACCAGCCCGATGAGTCCACCGGTCACGGCGCCGGCGTCGTTCACGGCGGCACGGCTCGGGTCGTCCGGTGGGGCATGACCCCAGTCTCCCTGGTGGCTGGGCAGTGCCACGATGGAGGTGTGACACGCCGCCGCATTGCCCTTGCCGACGGGCGGGCGGCACTGGCGGTATGCCGGGCGGCGGGCTTGCGAGCGGCTCCCGCCGAGGCGTTGGCAACTGCCGTGCGGTTCACTCTCGAGGAGCTGGCTGCGGCCGCGCCCGGGCGGTCGGTCGAGGTGCGCGTGCCGCCGTTCGGTGCGGTGCAGTGTGTGGCGGGCCCGACGCATACCCGCGGCACGCCGCCGTCGGTCGTGGAGACCGACCCGGCGACCTGGCTGGCGCTCGTCGTGGGCGAACAGAGCTGGGGCGATGCGCTCGAAGCGGGGCGGGTCCTCGCAAGCGGACAGCGCGCCGGGTTAGAGGCGTTCCTGCCGCTGCCCGGCGTCTGAGCGGGTTCGGTTGGCGCATATCCGCCGACCAGTCTGCGATCCCACCTCACTAGGCTGGCCAGGTGGCTGATGGACGCCGGCGAACCCCCAAGTTCACCCGCTTCATCGCCACCGGTGCGGTCATCGGGTTCGTTGTCGGCGCGGCGGTGGCGATCCTCGGCGCACCGGCGCCGACCTACGGACTGAACGCCCAGCTGGGCTACTTCGGCGTGCTGGGTGCCGCGCTCGGGGGCCTCATCGCCGGTGTGGTCGCCGTACTCATCGACCGACGCCCGTAGCGCAGCGACATGCGGCGAGGGCGCTGTGCGAGGATGGTCGCGTGGCCCGAGGCGACGGTCGACTGACGCACCAGCTGCTACCGGGGGAGCGGGGCCCCCAGGACGCCTGCGGTGTCTTCGGTGTCTGGGCGCCAGGCGAGGAGGTTGCCAAACTCACCTACTTCGGGCTTTACGCCTTGCAGCACCGCGGCCAGGAGTCGGCCGGTATCGCGACCGGCGACGGGTCGAAGGTGCTGGTCTACAAGGACATGGGCCTGGTCAGCCAGGTCTTCGACGAGAGCGCGCTGGGCTCGCTGCTCGGGCACGTCGCGATCGGCCACTGCCGCTACTCCACGACCGGCGGCTCCACCTGGGAGAACGCCCAGCCGACGCTCGGCGGCACCGAGAGCACCACGGTCGCGCTGGCGCACAACGGCAACCTCATCAACTCGGCCGAGCTGCGTGACCTCGTCGCGCAGCGGCACGGCCCCAGCTCGCGCCATCCCGGCGAGCTCGGGCGGGGCAACACGACCGACACGGCGCTCGTCACGGCCTTGCTGTCGGACCCGGACCGCTCCCTGGAGGCATCGGCCATGGAGGTCCTGCCGCTGCTGCGGGGCGCCTTCTGCTTCGTGTTCATGGACGAGAACACCCTGTATGCCGCGCGGGACCGACACGGCATCCGGCCCCTCGCGCTCGGCAAGCTTGATCGCGGGTGGGTCGTGGCGTCCGAGACGTCGGCGCTGCAGACCGTCGGGGCCGCGGTGATCCGCGAGATCGAGCCGGGCGAGCTGCTCGTCATCGATGCCGACGGGCTGCGCTCGCACCACTTTGCGGCGCCGGAGCCCAAGGGGTGCGTGTTCGAGTACGTCTACCTGGCCCGGCCGGATGCCACCATCGCCGGCCGGGTGGTTCACGAGGCCCGCGTGGTCATGGGCGCCCGGCTGGCCCGGGAGCATCCAGTATCGGCGGACCTGGTCATCGGCGTGCCCGACTCGGGGGTTCCCGCAGCGGTGGGCTTCGCGCAGGCATCGGGGATTCCGTTCGGGCAGGGCTTTGTCAAGAACGCGTACGTCGGGCGGACCTTCATCCAGCCCTCGCAGACCCTGCGCCAGCTCGGGATCCGGCTCAAGCTCAATGCCCTGGCCTCGACGATCCGGGGCAAGCGTCTGGTCGTCGTCGACGACTCCATCGTCCGGGGCAACACGCAGCGGGCGCAGGTGCGGATGCTGCGCGAGGCCGGTGCGGCGGAGGTCCACGTCCGGATCTCCAGCCCCCCCGTGCACTGGCCGTGCTTCTACGGCATCGACTTCGCCACCCGAGCCGAGCTGATCGCCACCGGGCTCGGGGTCGAGGAGGTCCGTGCGTCCATCGGAGCGGACTCGCTCGGCTACATCTCCGAGGAGGGGATGATCGCGGCAACCGGGCAGCCCAGGTCTCGCCTCTGCACCGCCTGCTTCACCGGCGACTACCCGGTGGCGTTGCCCGAGGACGGCCGGATCGGCAAGCACCTGCTCGAGACCTTGCCGATGGACCTGTCCCACCTCGCCCGCGGGGTCGACCCGGAACCCGAGCCGCTTGACGTCGAAGGCGTGCGCGTGGGCCTCGACGGCGGAGCCGAGAACGCCCTGCTGCACCCATAGCCCCGCACCCTTCAACTCCGCGCCGACTTACCTTCCATCGAAAGGTCAGGAGATGCTGTTATTCGCCTCCGATATCAGCACTTGCCGCCCTCTCGGTGTGGTGGCGAAGCCGGGGGCGGCGGAGGCGGGCCCATGAGCCAGACACCCATCACGTATGCCGGTGCCGGGGTCGATGTCGAAGCGGGCGACCGCGCCGTCGAGCTGATGAAGGAGTCGGTACGTCGGACCCGGCGTCCGGAGGTCCTCGCCGACATCGGTGGCTTCGCCGGCCTCTTCGACGCCAGCCGGTTGTCCAGCATGACGCGTCCGGTCCTGGCCACATCCACCGACGGGGTGGGCACCAAGGTCGCCATCGCCCAAGCCCTGGACGTGCACGACACCATCGGCTTCGACCTGGTCGCCATGGTGGTCGACGACCTCGTCGTCTGCGGCGCCGAGCCGCTGTTCATGACCGACTACCTCGCCACCGGCAGGGTCGTCCCCGAGCGGGTTGCCGCCATCGTGGGCGGCATCGCCCTGGCGTGCACGAAGGCCAAGGTGGCCTTGGTCGGCGGAGAGACCGCTGAGCACCCTGGCCTGCTCGGCCCCGACGAGTACGACCTCGCCGGAGCCGCCACGGGAGTGGTCGAACACGCGTCGATTCTCGGCGCCCACCGCGTGCGGGCCGGAGACGTCGCCCTGGCGCTCGCCGGCACCGGGCTGCATGCCAACGGCTACTCGCTCGTTCGTCGCGTCATCGCTGCTGCTGGATGGGCACTCGACCGCCACGTCGACGACTTCGGCCGCACCCTCGGCGAGGAGCTGCTCGCCCCCACCCGGGTCTATGCCACCGAGCTGCTGGCCCTGATCCGAACCCCCGGCCTCGACGTCCACGCCCTTAGCCACGTGACCGGCGGTGGCCTGGCCGCCAACTTGGCCCGAGTGCTGCCCCCCGGTCTTCGCGCGCAGGTAGACCGCAGCACCTGGGCCCCGCCGCCGGTGTTCACCGTGCTGGGCGAGCTCGGCCGCGTGCCGAGAGGTGATCTGGAACGCACGCTCAACATGGGGGTCGGGTTCGTCGCTCTGCTACCCGCGGCGCAGGCGCAGCGAGCCGCCCAGGTATGCCGGTCGCGCGGCATACCGGCCTGGGTGCTGGGTGAGGTGACTGCCGATCCCGACCTGGCCGACGGGCCTCGCAGCGCCGATATCACGACCGGCGCCAAGGGGGTTGCCGGCGGTTCTGTCGTGCTCGTCGGGGAGCACCCGAAACCCTGAGGCCGGTGCGGCCCCGGCCCGTTAACGTGGGGCCATGAGCAGCGGCATGGACTCGGCTCTCGAACCACCGGCCGTGCGCCGAACCGGCACCGAGCGAGAGCTCATCGACGCCTGGCTGGAGTACCACAGGCAGACGCTGCGCTGGAAGTGCAGCAATCTCACGGCCGAGCAGCTGTGCACTCAGAGCGCCGCTCCATCGCGGATGAGCCTGCTCGGCATCGTCAGGCACATGACCGACGTGGAGCACTGGTGGTTCATCGAGGTGGGCGAAGCCGGGCCGAAGCTGGAGCGCTACCCCGGCGAGGACGAGGACCTGTGCCTGGCCGACCCGGCCACTGCCGAAGCCGACCTCGCCGCCTATGACGCGGCAGTGGCCCAGGCTCGGGCGGCGTTCGCGCGCGCCGACCTCGAGGCGGTCGCACGCCACCCGATCCGGGACCAGCCGGTAGCCATCCGGTGGATCGCCCTGCACATGATCGAGGAGTACGCGCGGCACAACGGCCACGCCGACCTGCTGCGAGAGCGCATCGATGGTGCCGTCGGGTCATGAGCTAGACCCACGCATCGGGCCAGAGCAAACCGGCGACACCCACGACCGCTCATAGGCGTTCAAGCGCCGGGGCGGCTGCGGGCGAGCGCACCGGTCAACTGCACGCTAGACGCGAGCATCGACCCGGCGGCGGTGGCGCGTCGGGTCGCGTCCGTTCGGGACGCACGGGATCCGGAGGGGGATGGCGAGCAGCGTCAGCGCTGACCAGCAGCCCAATGTCCGTAGTCGTCTTCCTCCTGCTCGACAACCTCGTCGGCGTCGTCGGCCGGTTCGGTTGCTCGGGAGGTCGATCCGTGTAGTTCTCGCTCAAGCGCACTCAGGTCGGTGTCGGGAGAAAAATACTTCAGCTCCCGAGCGACCTTGGTCTGCTTGGCCTTCGCTCGGCCGCGCCCCATGGCGTGACCCCCTCGTGCGTCTGCCGGGACGGCATCGCACCCGGCGGTCACGACCAGTGGTCGCGATTCGCCGGGCCTCCGCGCAGCGGCCCCGGGATATGTGTGTGTGTCGTGGGGACAACGCTACCTGACGTTGAGGCATCTGTCCGACGTCCG
>JBIOUP010000347.1:0-4443 GCA_044867305.1 Dermatophilaceae bacterium | reverse complement strand
GCGGTCGTAAGTGCACACCACACCCGGCTCGAGCGCGACGGCGCTGTTGCCGCTGTCCCACTGCTGGCGCTCCGATGCGTAGATGTCACCGCCGGTCTCCAGACACCGCAGCTCTTTGAGCCCCAATGACTTTGCCACCACGTCCAAGAACGACCTTCCGCGTTCGTCGCTCACGTCGACTCCCGGCGGCCGATCGCCCGGCCGCAGGATGAAGGGGTGGATCTGCTCGACGATGGTCGGGAAGTAGGTCACGATGTCGCGGTCGACGAAGGTGAATACGGTGTCCAGGTGCATGGCGGCCCGCCGCCGGGGCAGCCCCGCGACGACGACCTGCTCGGCGGCGCCGTTGTCGAAGAGCGCTTTGGCGATCTGGGTGATCCCCTGACGCGAGGTCCGCTCGCTCATCCCGATGAGCACCACGCCGTTGCCGACCGGCATGACGTCCCCGCCCTCGACCGTGGCCTGCCCCCAGTCGAGCTCCGGGTCTCCCCACCAGATCACCGACCCGACGAAGTCCGGGTGGAAGGTGTAGATCGCCTTGTAGAGCAACGTCTCGTCGTGACGCGCCGGCCAGTACAGCGGGTTCAGGGTCACGCCGCCGTAGAGCCAGCACGTGGTGTCGCGGGTGTAGAGGGTGTTTGGCAAGGGAGGCAGCAGGTACTCTCCGACCCCGGTCGACTCGCGGACCAGATCGAGGTGGGCGGAGCGGAACTGCGCCGGAAGGTCGCGTGTGGCCAGCCCACCGATGAGGTACTCGGCGAGCTGGTGGGCCCCCAACGTCTCCAGGAAGCTTCTGGTCTCATCGACCAGACCCAGCCCGACACCGTTGGCCACGACGACCCGGTCCAGCAGCCAGTCCCGTGCTCCGGGGACCGCCAAGGTCGTGGCGACGAGATCGTGCAGCTCGACGACCTCGACGCCACGGTTGGTCATCTTGTTGACGAAGTCGGCGTGGTCGCGCTGGGCGCTCTCGACCCACATGACGTCGTCGAAGAGCAGGTCCTCGCAGTTGGTCGGGGTGAGCCGGCGATGAGCCAGCCCGGGACGGCATACCAGGACCTTGCGCAGCCGGCCCACCTCGGAGTGCACGCCGTACGTGCTGGCCAGGCCCGACGTCGCGGTCATGAAAGTCCTTCGCTGCGCTCGGGTGGGACAATGCGCTGTGGCATCGTCGCACGACCCCATCGGCTGGTACACGTCGGCTGGGCACCTGCCCTCCGCCGCGGCCGTGCAGGCCGGGGTCGACGAGGCGTGGTGGCGCTTCCGCGGCCATCGGGACGGCAGCCCGTCGTCGGTCTACCCCGCGCTCGCGACCGCCGAGCCGGACCTGTTCGGCATCGCGGTCGTCGGCACGTCCGGGGAGACCTTCACCGCAGGCGACTTCGACACCGAGTTCACCATCATGAGCGTGGCCAAGCCGTTCGTGCTGGCTCTCGTCTGCGAAGAACTCGGGCTCGAGCGGGTCCGCAGTCTCGTCGGAGTCAACGCGACCGGTATGCCGTTCAACTCGGTCCAGGCGGTCGAGGCGGCACCGGCTGGACGCACCAACCCGATGGTCAACCCTGGCGCCATCGCCACGTCCAGCCTGGTGTCGGGCTCGTCAGCGGACGAGCGATGGGCACTGGTACGGCGCGGACTCTCTCGCTTCGCGGGCCGTGAGCTGCGCCTCGACGAGGCAACCCTCGCGTCGGCCCGCGAAACCAACCACCGCAACCGGGCCCTGGCCAACTTGTTGACAAGCCTCGGTGCCTTGGAAGGCGACCCGGCCGAGGCGGTGGACATCTATACCCGGCAAAGCTGTCTGTCGGTCACCGCGGTCGACCTCGCGGTCATGGGCGCGACCCTCGCCGACGGCGGTGTGAACCCGGTGACGCGGATCAGCGTGGTGTCGCCGGAAACCGCGCACGCGGTGCTGGCCGTCATGACGATCGCCGGGATGTACGAGACGTCCGGCGACTGGTTGCTCGACGTCGGCATGCCGGCGAAGAGCGGCATCGGCGGCGGCATCGTCTGCGTGTCCGCGGGCAAGGGGGCGCTGGCCACCTTCGCCCCTCGGCTGGACGCCACCGGCAACAGCGTGCGCGGCCAGCTCGTCGCGAGCTACCTCGCGCGGGCGCTCGGTCTCGACATGCTGGCGTCCGCCCCGCACCACGCGACTGTCGAACCGATGTCCCCGAGCAAGCGCTAGCCGTGACCTACCGTGGGTGCCATGAGACCGCGAGTCGTCAACTCCCTCAACGAACGAGACCGGCTCTTGGTGCTGGAGACCGACCGTGCGGCCATGGAGGGTCTCGACGAGGAGGCGCTGATCGACCTGCACGGGCGGGTGCGGCGAGCCCGCGCCAAGTACGTGCAGCTCTACCGGCGCGAGGCCAGCGCGAAGGTCACCGACTCGCGTGGCCGGGGCACGGCATACGGGCGCAGCGAGCGCAACCGCGAGGTGGCGGAGGTGTTCGAGGGTGCCCTGGCGCGAGTGAGCCGCCGGCTCGCCGTGGCAGCAGCGGCGGCCGAGCGAGAGCTTCGGGCGGAGCGGATCGCGGCGGCCAGGGCGGGCTCGACCGGGCCGGCCATTCCAGCGGAGGGCTCGAAGGGCGCGGCCACCGCTGCCGGCCGTAGGGCACCGCACGAGAAGACCACCGGCGCTCTCAAACGCGATGCGTCCTCTCGGGCCGCGGGCGCGCGGCGCCAGGCCAAACGCGATGCCCGATAGCCGCCCTCCGCGGTGCCGGCTCAGAATGCCCAGACCAGGGGGATGACCCCCAGGCTCACCAGCAGCCACCAAACCATGACGGGGAGCCCGAGCTTCCAGTAGTCCCCGAACTGGTAGCCCGCGGGGTTCATCACCATGAGGTTCGCGGGCGTGGCGATGGGAGTCAGCAGCGCGGCCGAACCCGCGACCGCGATGAGCATGAGCACCGGCTGCACCGAGGTGTGTGTCGTCACGGCGACCGACACCGCGATGGGGGTCAGGATGAGCACAGTGGCGGTGTTGCTGACCACCTGGCCGAGCGTCGCCGTGACGAGGAACATGGCAAGCAGCAACAGATACGGATGTCCGGCACCCACTGCGGAGACGATGACGAACGCGATGAGGTCGGCTGCTCCGCTGGTGCGGATCGCCGTGGTCAGCGGGATGAGGCCGCCGATGAGCACGACGACCTGCCACGAGATGGCCCGGTAGGTCTGCTCCACGCCGACGACTCTGGTCAGCACCATCGCGGTGGCTGCAGCGAGCCCGGCGATCGCGGGTGGCACGAGCCCGAACGCCAGCAACCCCACCATCCCGGCCAGGATGCTCACTGCGACCGTGGCCTTGGCTCCCCAGGGCACCGCCTGGCGCTGGATCATGTCGGGGGAGTCGACGACGAGCACGGTCCGGTCGCTGGTGAGCGCGTCCAGGGATGCCCAGCTGCCGTGCACGAGCATGGCGTCCCCTTCGACGAGGACGGTCCGCTTGCCGCCTCGGTCCTTGCCGCGGTGCTGCACCGCGAGGATGACCAGGTCGTGGACCCGTTGCATGCCGGGGTACACCGTCTGACCCACCAGGGTGGACCGCGGTGGCACGACGACCTCGACCACACCGGCCTCACGGGTCAGCAGACTCTCGGCGTCGGCCCCGCCGTCCATGGTCACGGCAAGGGACAGTTCGCTCGTCATCCGGGTCACCTGGTGCCGTGGGCCGCTCACCACGAGCACGTCGTCGACGTCGAGCGGGCGTCCGTCCGTCTCGCGGGCCTCGGGGTCCTGGGTGCCCAGCAGGACGACGTCCGGGTATGCCGTGAGGTCGGCGTCGTGCGCTTGGCGCTGGACGAGGGGGGAGCGCCGGGTCAGCCGAAGCCGGAAGAAGCCCTCGGTGAGCGAGTAGTGCTGCCCGAGGGTCTGGGCGTGCTGGCCGAGGTCGACCGGGTCGTGCGGGGGAGGTCTGGATGGCAGCAGTCGCGGGCCGAACAGGACGCAGATCGCCAGCGTCCCGACCAGCAGCGGGACCCCGACAAGCGCGAACGAGAAGAACGCGAACGGAGGCGCGCCGGCATCCTGCGCCGCTTCGGAGACGATGACGTTGACCGGGCTGCCGGTGAGCACGAACAGGGCGCCGCAGCTGCCGGCGAAGGCCAGTGGCATGAGCATCTGCGACGGCGGCTGCCAGGACGGCCTCGAGCGACAACACTCCCGTTGCCCAGAGCGCGAGCAGCGAGAGGATCGCGACGATGCCCACCGACAGCCGGTTCCAGACGAACAGGACAATGACCGCCGCGAGAATGACCAGCGTCAGGGTGGCCTCATCCACCTGCGCTCACCGTCCGTGATGGCTGCGGGTGTGCCGACCGAGCACGGCCGGCTACAGATGAACGGGCGCGCCGGGGCCCCACGGGATGCCCAGGACGTACCAGAGGACGAAGAACAGTGTCCACGCGATGAGCACGACCACGGTGTAGGGCATCA
>JBIOUP010000346.1:0-10704 GCA_044867305.1 Dermatophilaceae bacterium | reverse complement strand
AGCGCTCACGGAGCTGGAGATCTCCGACGGTGACGAACCGGCATACGTGCGCCACTGGTCTGCCCCCTCGTCTCGGCCGCACGCCTCATCCGCAGTCGCATGTGTCGACCTGGGTCCCGCTGCGTTGGGCAGCGGCTACGTCGGAGCGCTGGCGGTGCTCACTGCGCTCCCGGTGACTGTTCGACAGCAGGGCATCAACCAGTGTGCACATTGAGCGCCTCGCGCTGAGTACAGTTGGTTCGCCTCTCCCGTCGCGCAATCGGCCGATCGGGTGAACAATGGGGCCCGTCCGTTCGAATGCAAGGAGGCGTTCATGAGCGTGTACCGCGTTATCGACGTGATCGGAACCAGCGCGACCTCTTGGGAGGAAGCAGCCAAGCAAGCGATCACGACGGCGGGCAGTTCGGTGCGTGACCTTCGGATTGCTGAGGTGATTCAGCAGGATGTCGCCATCGGCGAAAGCGGGGACCTGACCTACCGCGTGAAGGTGCAGCTCTCCTTCAAGTACGAGTCGCAGTAACCCTTCGGGCTCGCACTCGAGGGCCGCGGACCGGGCGCGGCGGACGACAAGCGCTTCCCCAGAGTTCAGGACGCTTCGTCACGCCCGGCCGCGGCCAGCCCCCTGCGGGGGCAGTTGGGCACGCCGTCACGTCGTGAGGTAGTTCAGTCATGGGGCGGTTGATCTACTCGGTCATCACATCGCTCGACGGCTTCGTAGCCGACGACGCCGGCAACTTCGACTGGGCAGCGCCTGATGAGCAGGTGCACTCGTTCGTCAACGACCTGGAGCGACCGGTCCGTACCTACTTGTACGGGCGCCGGATGTACGACGTGATGCGGTACTGGGAGAACGCCGGCGGCGCAGACGAGCCACGCGTCATCCAGGATTTCGCCGACCTGTGGCGGGCGGCAGACAAGGTGGTGTACTCCACGACTCTCGCGACACCGGTCACCGAGCGGACTCGCATCGAGCGGGCCTTCGACGCGGACTCGGTGCGCCGAATGAAGCGCACCCGGGAGGGTGACCTGGGCGTCGGAGGGCCAGGCTTGGCCGCCCATGCGATCCGCGCGGGGCTGGTCGACGAGTGGCATCTTTTCGTCGCGCCCATCGTGATCGGCAGCGGCACGCATTACTTGCCGGGCGGGGTACGCGTGCAGCTCGAGCTCCGGGACGAGCGCGTGTTTGCCGGCGGCATGGTCCACCTGCGCTACGCCACGAGGACGGAGCCCGCGCCATGATGGCCAGGCTGGTCGGCTTCGGCGTCATCGAGATCGAGGGGCACCGCTACGAGCACGATGTCGTCATCAACGCCGGGGTGGTGACCAAACGTCGCAAGAGCCCATCCAAACCGTACCGGGACCGCTACGGACACACGCCGCTGTCTGCCGACGAGGAGCTACCCTGGCACGGACCGCGGCTGGTCATCGGCACGGGAGCCAACGGCGCCTTGCCCGTGCTGGCGGAGGTAGCCGAGGAAGGGCAGCGGCGCGGCGTCGAGGTCGTCACGTTGCGAACCAAGGCCGCCTGCAGCCTGCTGTCCGACGCTCGCGCAAGCGATGTGTATGCCGTGCTGCACGTCACCTGCTGAACCTGCTGAAGCGGACGGACTCGCGGACCGAACGACGCGACGACGAGTACGGCCGGCGCTCAGCGCCGGCGGTCGCGGCGATCCTCGCGTCGGTCCTGTCGGCGGTTCACACCGTGCACGACTACTGCAGCCGTGCCGACGGTCGCGGCGGTGCGGGCAACCGGAGCGCCGATGACACCACGGCGCGCGACACGAGCGGGACGAAGGGGCATGTCAGCCTCCTGAGGCTTCGGTGTCTTCGGCGAGGTCGGCTTCCAAGGACGCCGCGATCGCCTGGATGGGGATTCGGCCGGTGGCGATGAGCTGCCCCCCGGCCCGACGGGCCGCGCTGGCGAACGGTGCTGCCCAGACGTTTTCCCAGACGATCGCGCCGGCCACCGTGCCCGGCTCCATGGCCGCGGCCAGGTGCGCGATGTCGTCAGCGGCGAGGATCTCGGCGAGGTCGCTCTCCAGAGCGCGGATCTCATCGACGTCAGCGAGCTCGTCGAGCTCCAGGGCACTCACGGACCCGTCCGCGTCCTTGGTGATGACGACGATGTCGAGGATGCGTACCAGGTCGGACTCGCTGAGGCGCATGAGCTCGTCGGCCATCTCGCCGGTGAAGTTCTGCCGTCCCGGGGGAAACTCGACGACCAGGTAGTCGACCGGGCCGAGCTCGTCGATGCTGGAATCGGTGCTGCTGCTCATGGGTGCTCCCTTCCTGCATGAACTCCAAGTTCTGGTGGTGTCAGCCGGCCGCGCCGTGTCCCGCACTCCTCCCGTACCGTCGGCGTCGCTTGTCGCCATCGTCAGTGCCGGACGAGTCGAGCGAATCCACCGGATGGGTGGAGTGCATCGGAGGGGATCTGTCAAGCTGCGGCCCCGTGGGCGACCTCGTCCTACACTCGCAGGATGACTTCGACGGCAGCCACGCGTTGGCACGCGTGAACTCCGCCGTCGACCTCAGCGGTAACGGGAGGCCCGCAGCCCTGGCGGCCGTCGACGATGCACATCCGACCCGGGTCCTGCGGCGCAGAGTCGTGGCCCATCTGCGTCATACCGCCGCGGTTCCGATTGTGGTGTTTACCGCGCCCGCTGGCTCGGGCAAGTCGATCACCGTCGCCCAGTGGGCCGAGCTCGACCCGCGTCATTGCGAGGCCGTGCGCCTGGCTCCCTACCTCAACAACCCGGCTGCACTCGCCACGCGCATCTCGCAGGCCCTGGAGGCCATCGGCCCAGCAGCGCCGGGGACCAGAATCGGCCTCACGGGCGTCGAGCCGGAGTTCTCCGCCGTTGTCCTCCCCACGCTCAGCGCGTTGGCTGCCTCGAGGTCGCAGCCCTACCTGCTCGTCCTGGACGACGTCCACGTGCTGACGGACCCGGGCTGTCATCAGGTACTGGCAGCCGTCTGCGACGGTGTGCCCTCGGGATCCCAGGTAGCCCTGATGACCCGGACTGCTACCCCGGAATGGCTGTCACGCACCCGCGCCGAAGGCCGCCTGGTGGAGATCGACGCACACGAGCTGGCCTTCGACGTCGAGGAGGCAGCGAGCCTGTTCGCGCGGGTCGGCACGCAGGTACGGCCTGCCGACGTGCCCGCTGTCGTCGACCAGTACGAGGGGTGGGCGGTCGGGTTGTACCTCGCCGCCGTCTCGCGGCGGGGCCAGGCCTGGACGCCGTCGGCTGCACGCGTGCCCCCACCACGAGGGTCGCGGCGTCACATCCTGGACTACGTTCGCGCCGAGGTGCTGGCGGCATACGACGAGGACACCCAGGCGTTCCTCAGGGGCACGTCCATCGTCGAGGAGCTCACGCCAGCCCTCTGCGACACCGTCCTTCAGCGTCAGGGGTCCGGCGCCATGCTGGCGAAGATCCATCGCGACAACCAGCTGGTCGTCGCGCTGAGCAGCGCCGATGGCGGCCACTACCGCTACCACCACCTGCTGCTCGAGGCGCTGCGGGAGGAGCTGCTCACGCGGGAGCCCGAGCTGGTGGCGCAGCTGCACTCTCGCGCCGGGGCGTGGTACCGGGAGTCGGGCGACCTCGACGCGGCTATCCGGCATGCGACTGCCGCGGGGGACGAGGCGGCGATCAGCCGCTATGTGTGGGCCGGACTGCCCGGGTGTGTCGGCAGCGGCCACGCGGATCGGCTGGCCGGCTGGCTCAGCCCGCTTGGCGAGCGGCGCACAGAGGCAGATCGCTGGCTGAGTCTCGCTGCCGCCTGGCTTGGCCTGCAGACCGGTGACCAGGACGGCATGATGCGCTGGCTGCTGCGGTCCGAGGCGCATGCCGGCCCGGACTGGGAGGCGCGTGCGGGCAGTGACGCGTACGCCGCCTCCGTGGCCGCGCTGGAGGCGGTGGTCGGCATCGGTGGGCTGGACAGGACGTACCGACTCGGGGTCGCAGCCGCGCGTGGGCTGCCTGCCGACTCGGCGTTTCGCACGCCGGCGTACTTCGTCGCCGGCGTCGCGGCGACGTTGTGCCGTCGCGAGGCCGACGCGCACGCCCAGCTCAGCGAAGCCGGGCGGCTGTCGCGGGCGCTCGGTGTCCCCATCGTGGAGGCCGACGCGCTGTCCTGGCTAGGAATCTCGGCCGGAATGGCCGGCGATTGGCAGACCGCCAGCCGGTTGCTTGATCGGGCCGGCGCGATCATCGACGAGCACTTTCTCGACCGGCTCGCCACCGCTGCACACGTCGTCACCGGCCAGGCACTGCTCCAGGCGGTGCGCGGACGCAAGACCCAGGGTCGTGCGACATTGGCCACAGCTCGGCGGCTGTCGGCCTTGGTGCGCGGCATTGTGCCCTGGTTCGCCGTCTACGGCCCGCTGCTGCAGGCCCGCGCCGCACTGCTGCTCGGGGACACCGATACCGCCCGCACGCTCTACCAGGACGCCAAGGCGCATTTGACCGCCGACCTGGCTGACACTCTCCTGGAGGAGCTGCGGGCCGAGGTTGCGGCCGAGCTGACGAAACGGTGGGCTGACGGCATACCTTCCGAGGCTCTCACAACGGCGGAAATGCACGTGCTGCAGTACATGCCGAGCCACCTCAACTTTCGCCAGATCGGCGAGCAGCTGTTCATCGCGCCCACCACGGTGAAGTCGCATGCCTTGTCGATCTACCGGAAGCTGGGCGTCCGCTCGCGGGACGAGGCCGTGACGAGGGCCCGGGAGCTGGGTTTGGTCGGGTCGCTGCGGCTGGACTGAGCCGGGTCTGCGGCCCCGGTATGCCGTGGGCAGCGTCACGCGTGATCGCCAGCATGTCCTCCGGATCGGTGGGCGACGACGCCGCTAGCGTCGGGTGTAGTTGACCATGGCACACGCGCGTCCCGAGTAAAGGCGGTCACGAATGTTCGACACCAACGGTTCTTTCCTGCTGGCGCTGTTCGAGTTCTTCATCTTCTTCGCGTGGTTGATGTGCCTGTTCTGGATTTTCGGGGACCTGTTCCGTAGCCGCGACCTCGGTGGCTGGGCCAAGTTCTTCTGGGTCCTGTTCATCATCATCCTGCCGTTCTTGGGGATGCTCGTGTACCTCATCGCGCGCGGCGGCGGGATGCAGCAACGCTCGATGGAGCAGGCGGCGGAGTTGCAGAAGCAGCAGGACGCCTACATCAAGTCTGTAGCGGGGCAGGGCGGTGGGAGCGCAGCCGACCAGATCGCGTCGGCAAAGCAGCTGCTGGACAACGGGACAATCACCCAGGCCGAGTTCGACCAGATCAAGGCCAAGGCCCTCGGCTGAGGCGCATCCCTGCCGCGGTCTCAGCCTGAACTGGACCGGTTGCGCCGTCACAGCGGTGCAACCGCTCCTGTTCAGCGTTCCTAACCGTCGGCAGTGTGGAGTTCGACTGCGGCTGAAGCCTGCTGGCGCACCCGGGTCAGGTCGAGCCCGTATGCCGGTCCGCCGCCAACGGCATACCGCCTCAGTCGCTCTTCCCCTCGGGCGAGCAACCGCCGCGCGCCGGTCGGGTTCCCACGCTGGGCGTGAGTGATGGCGACCGCGAGCTGGGCCAGCCCCTGCCACAGGTCGCGTTCGGTATCGGGGCCGGCTTTCCAGCGCGCTTCGTAGACTTCGTGCGCGGCGAACGGGCGGCCCTGCTCGAGCAGCCCAAGGGCTACCCGCACGGTCTCCTCGGCGGAGCGGACCTGCTCCGGAACGGGTGGCTCTCCTGCCGATCCGTACGCCAACGGCCGGCCGAGCGCATCGCGCGGCCTGCCCTGGCGCGCCCGTCCAGTCCCATCCCGGTCGCGATCGCTCACGCTGACTCCTTCGCCCACTCGTCGTCCAGCTCCGCGTCGATGATGAGGTCGACACCGTTCGCAGCGAGCCTCCGCGCCGCGGCGACCGCCCGCTCCCCCCGACCGTGGCTGACCGCCCACTGAGCATGGTCGACGAGCAGCGCCAGCTCCCAGGTGCGTCCAAGCGTGAGGGCGAAGCGGCGGGCCCCGCCCTCGCCGCGGGCCGGATCGGCGACCGCGCCGGGCAGCCAGGCGCAGGCGTGCTCGAGCGCCGTCCGGCATACCTGCACGGCGGTGCCAAGGGCTGCGTACCGGGCCGCGCCGAGCAGCGCGCGGATGTGGTCGCTGAGCGCCTCCAGCACGCCATCGCGCGCCGCGACCCGCAGGGCGTCGAGCGCGAGTACATTCGTCGTGCCCTCCCAGATCGGCAGGACCTGTGCGTCGCGAAGCAGCAGCGGCAGCCCGGTGTCCTCGACGTAGCCGGCGCCGCCGAAGCACTCGAGCGTCTCTGACGCGACGGCCACCGCCTGTTTGGCGGTCGTCAGCTTCGCCAGCGGCGTGACCAGCCGCAGCAGCCGCTGCTCAGGGTCAGCAGCCGTCTTCGTCTCGACGCGGCAGAGCAGCTCGGCGGCCAGAAAGGCCAGGAGTACTGCGCCGTCGGCTTCCGCTTCGAGGCCGGCGAGCGTGTCCCGATGCAAGGGCTTGTGCTCCAACGGTGCGCCGAACTGAATGCGCTTGCGGGAGTAGTCCCGTGCCAAGGCGACTGCGCGGCGCATCCCCCAAGCCGCCGCCATCGCGTTCCAGGTGCGCGTGACGTTCAACATCGGCGCGATGTTGCGGACTCCGTTGTCCGGCCCCATGACCAGCTCAGCGGGTGTGCCCTCGAGGGACAGCTCAGCGGTCGGCACCTTACGCGTGCCGAGCTTGTCCTTGAGCCGGTGGATCGTGATGTTGTTGAGTCGGCCTGACGCGTCCCGCGTTTCGAGGTAGAACAGGGCCAAGCCCCGCCCGCCCGGGTCCGCGCCCGCCGGACGCGCCAGGGTGAGTGCCACCTCGGACGTCGCGGCCGAGGTGAACCACTTGGTGCCGTACAGGCGCCAGCCCTGCGCGGTGTGGCGCGCGACCGTCTCGCTGAGGCCGACGTCAGAGCCGCCGGTGCGCTCGGTCATCCACTGCCCGCTGGTCCACATCGTCCGCGGGTCGCGCGACGTGAGCCGGGGCACCACTCGGGCCTGGAGGGCACGGTTGCCGGAGTCCAGCAGGGTCCGGATGGCGCCGTCGGTCATCGCCAGCGGACAGGAGTACACGTCCAAGGAAGGCTGGACGACGAAGTTGAGCGCGAACTGCTGAGTCCGCGCGTGCGGGCCGAGCTGCTCGTCGTATGCCGTTGCCACCAGGCCCTCTTCGGCGGCTATGCGGTGCGCCTCTTGCCACACGGAGGTGAGGTCGATCCGGTCGATGCGGTTGCCCCACGGATCCCACTGGGTCAGGACGGGTTCGCTGAGCCGGTCCGCCAGCTGCCGCTCATACAGGTCCCCGCCGGCTCCGGCCCCGAGTTCTCGCAGCCGCGGCTCGAGGTCTGCAAGCTGCTCTGCCGGAAGAACCCGATGGAGGTGATCCCTCAGGAGGTGGTCCTCGTCGTACTGGTTGCCGAGCGCGGGCGGCACCTGAAAGAAGGCCATGGTCCAGAATCTCCGGTCCCCCGCGTGAGAGGAAGGCAGGGCTTCCCGCCTCACTGGACCAGATCCCTCCGGCGCGCGGAACGGATGGAACGGCGATGGCGCTCAGCCGGGGGCCTGCTCGCTGTCAATCCTCGCCGTGACGAACAGCGGCCTGACTGGCGCCTCGGACCGACGTTGTCGGGACGCCGGCTGCCTGTCACCGCCGCCTAGCCCCGCCGCCACGCGGCCAGTACGGCGGCGGGCTCACCGCCGGATCGGTCGTAGTGTGGCGCTTGCCTGGCTGAATCGCCTGAACGAGGACGAGCCGCAGCGCAGGTGCTGCGTGGAGCTCATCGACGATGGGGCGGATCGCAGCCATCACGGCGCCCATCGCCAGCGCAAGGCCATCGAGCCCATTGCGGATCGGGTACCGGATGTGATGAAGCCCGGAATCACGGATGGCCCGGCACTCTTCGGGGTCGTCAAGCTGGCCGCTGTCGGTTGTGATCAGCGCGTCGCATCCACGTTGCGCAGCATCTGGGAGCAGGAACCGGTCCTTCTTGCCCTTCCAACCAATTGGCTCCACATGCTCGACGAGATGGTCCGGCAACAATCGCTGTAGCGGCTGATGCAACTGGATGGGGACATCTTCATCAAGCAACAACCTCATGGGCGCTCAAGCAGCCATTGCAGGCTGGCGCGCCTGGGCCACGATGCGTGCGAACCTCTCCGCTCCCTTGGCCCCGTCGCGGTCGACGGACGGGTAGTACTGGCTGATGGCCTCCGGAGGCACTCCATCGTTGACCAGGCTTGCGACCAAGTTGTAAGGGATACGCGTGCCCTCGATCACCGGATATCCACCCCGAACCTCAGGGTCCACCGCGACGCCTGGAGTGGGCCGCGACAGTGAAACCACCCGGCGCCCGCGCATGTTTGGGAACTCCGCAAGGATGTCGAACATCTCTGCAATGACCTGTTGCCCCTGCGTCGTTCCCGTCAGCGCCACGGCCTCCTGATCCGAGATCCGCCAGACGACATCACCACCTAATGCGATGAGCTTGTACCGAGAAAGGTGCTCAACCTGGCCGAGTTGCCGCAGACTTGCGACCGCCTTCCGCACCCGCTGCAGCGACACCTTCCGAGCCCGCAGATACACAAAAGTGCGCAGCGCCACCACGTCGTTGTACGAGTACGCGACCCGGCTGCCCGGCACGTATGACTGGGGCTTGAGCAGCGCCTCGCTGGATCGTGCCGAGCGCCAGTAGGCAAGCTGGCGCACCGTTGCGCCCGAGAGCGCCGCGGCCACGTCTGCTGAATAGGCCATCGCGCCACCTCTTCGCACCGGACCTTGTTGGCGCCGTCTCGAATCTCATCGACGCGCCAGCCTGCCGTTGCCCAGCCTGACACAAACCGCCCACATGCGTGCGCAGGGACCGTGTCCGTGGTCTGGGTGCAGGCGCCGTACCGCAGGTCGCTGGCGGGACTGCGGACAAAACGCCGAGATGAGCCCCTGGTCAAGAGGTCTGAGTGGTGGGATCTGGCGCATAACCGCTGGTCAAGAGGGTGGGCCCCCCGGGGCTCGAACCCGGAACCGACGGATTAAAAGTCCGCAGCTCTGCCATTGAGCTAGAGGCCCTCGGCCTCAGAGCGTACGGCAGGGGCACCTGGCCCTCCCGCCGAAGATCGAGCACATGAGCCCATGCATGGCACGGATGCCGTTCGTCGTTGCCGGTTTATGTCCGGTCAAAGGTGAGCGATAGCGCGCGACCGACCGCCCGAGAATGCCAAGGAGCGGGCCGGATCCCCCTCCGGCCCGCCCCATGCGGTTCACTGCGGCTCGCCTTTCTGTCGTGTCCCCCGTCACGGACAGACGCGCGAGCCAACCTGCCAAGTCCTGGCGTGCCCGCTCCCCCGATGCGGCCCCGCCCCCCGCAGGAGGTGGCCTGGTCCTCTGTAAGACGGCTCAGCCCCGGATCCATTACACGGTTTGGCAGATCTTTTTGGCGAGCGCTCATACCGGTGCGGGCACCCTGACGACGGCGTCCGCGAAGGTCTCCATCGCCCGCACGACGTCCCCGTGGGGGCTGCGCCCGCCCATGTTGAACCAGCAGATCACCCGGTCCGCGCCCAGGTCATCGCCAACCGCCGCCAGGCGGTCTGCGAGCGCATCCGGGGTGTCGAGGATCGCCCGGTCGGCAGCCATGGTGTCGAAGGTCAGCCCGTCCAGGCTGGCAGCCAGCGTCTGCAGCCGCATCCGAGCCTCGTCGGCTCCGGCCCCCGCTGGGGTGGCCGCGAGCCAGGTGCTGATCTTGGCCTGCATCGCCTCGCGCACGAAGTCGATCCCGGGCGTGACCGCTCGCCGCAGCTGCGGCACGGTCGGCGCCGTGAACGTCGGCGCCAGCACCGTGACGTCGTCGGGGCCCGGCACAACGCCGGCCTCGGCTTGCGCCGCACGGTATGCCGTGAGCATGGTGCGCAGGCCGCTGAACGTGTTGACGTGGCTGGCGACGAGGATCGGCAGCCCGAGGCGCCCGGCCATCCGCATGGTGTCGGGGCTGTTTGCCGCGACCCGGATCGGAGGATGCGGCCGCTGGACCGGCAGCGGGGCCAGAGTGACCCCGTCGATGCGGTGGAACCGGCCCGCATACGTCGTGGGCTGGCTGGTCCAGGCGGCCCGGACCATCGCGATGCCCTCCTCGAGGCGTGCCGCGGACTCGGCCGGCGCGACGGCATACCCGCCGAAGTGGCTGGGGTCCATGCCTCGTCCGACGCCGCATTCGACGCGGCCGTTGCTGAGCACGTCGAGCGTGGCGAAGTCCTCCGCGACGCGCAGCGGATGGTGCAGTGGCAGTAGCACGACGGCTGTCCCCAGCCGCAACCTCGTCGTCGATGCGGCGATGGCGGCGAGCAGCAGAAGGGGCGAGGGCATGGCGGAGGTCGCAGCGTCGAAGTGCTGCTCGACCGGCCAGACCGACTCGAAGCCCAGCGCCTCGGCACGGACCGCCTGGGCGATCGTGTCGGAGTAGCGCGATGCCGGGGCCTGGTCGGGTCCGCACGCGATCTGGAAGTGAATGCCGAACTTCATGGTGGTCTCCTTTGGATTGCTGACGGTGGGTCAGGCTCTGTCGAACGGCCGCAGGAATGGCCCGGGCCGGAACGCGTCGAAGGCCGGCGGGGTCGGCACGTTCGTGCCGTCGTCCTCGACATGTGTGTTGAGGTCAGCCCCGAGGTTGGCCGCCC
>JBIOUP010000345.1:0-10783 GCA_044867305.1 Dermatophilaceae bacterium | reverse complement strand
CTCGCGCAGCAGCTCGGCGAGGCGCTGCTGCTGGCCACGGCCGGCGCACCCGCGCGCACCGCGGCCTGAGCCAGATCAGAGGTTGATCAACGCGTACGACTCCGCGGAGATCGCCTCGGCGATCTTGGCGGCCACCGGCTGGGGTAGCTCGGAGTCGACCGAGAGGATCATCAATGCCGTGTTCCGGTTCTGCATCCGGGCGACCTGCATCGAACCCACGTTGATCCCGCTGTCACCGAGCTGCTGGCCGACCGCACCGATCACTCCGGGCCGGTCGGCATACGTGAAGACCGCGAGGTGGTCGGTGAGCGGGATCTCGACGTCGTAGCCGTTGATGCCCACGATCTTCTCGATCATGCGAGGGCCGGTTAGCGTGCCCGACACGGAGTACTCGGTGCCGTCCTTGACCGCGCCGCGCAGGGTCGTGACATTGCGGAAGTCTCCGCTTTCTGAGTCCGTGGTCAGGGTGACGCCGACCCCACGCTGCTCGGCGATCACGGGTGCGTTGACGTAGGACACCTGCTCCTCGACAACGTCCTGGAACAGTCCTTTGAGAGCGGAGAGCTTCCAGATGCTCACGTCGTGCTCGGTGATCTCACCGGCGACGTCCAGGTGCAGATGCAGCGGCGCGTGGCCGGCAATGGCGGTGAAGATCCGTCCGAGCTTTTCCACAAGCGCGATCCCGGGGCGCACCTCCTCGACGATGTCGCCACCGGAGACGTTGACCGCATCGGGCACGAGGTCGCCGCTCAGGGCCTGGCGGACCGACTTGGCCACTGAGATGCCGGCCTTCTCCTGTGCCTCGTCGGTCGATGCGCCCAGATGTGGCGTGACGACGACCTGGTCCAGCGCGAACAACGGCGAGTCGGTGCAGGGCTCCGAGGCGAAGACGTCGATGCCCGCTCCTGCGACGCGACCCTGCTGGATGGCCTCGGCCAGCGCCGCCTCGTCGACGATGCCGCCGCGGGCCGCATTGATGATGTGCACGGTCGGCTTGACCTTGGCCAAGGCATCGGCGCCGATCAGCCCGATCGTCTCGGGCGTCTTTGGCAGGTGCACGGTGATGAAGTCCGACGTCGCGAGCAGCTCGTCCAGCTCCACCAGGCGCACCCCGAGCTGGGCCGCCTTGGTCGGTGTCGTGTACGGGTCGTAGGCGATGATCGACATGCCGAACCCTTTGAGCCGCTCGGCGACGAGCGCCCCGATCCGGCCGAGTCCGACGATCCCCAGCGTCTTGTCGAGCAGCTCTACCCCCCCGAACTTGCTGCGCTTCCAGGCACCACCTTTCAGCGACGCGTTAGCGGGGGCGATGTTGCGCGCGGAGGCCAGCAGAAGGCCGACGGCCAGCTCGGCAGCCGAGGTGATGTTGGACGTCGGCGCGTTGACCACCATGACGCCGGCTCTGGTGGCCGACGGGACGTCGACGTTGTCCAGACCCACCCCTGCCCTGGCGATGACCTTGAGCCGCCTACCAGCCGCGATGGCTTCGGCGTCCATTTTCGTCGCCGAGCGGATGAGCACGGCATCGGCGTCGGCAAGGGCTGGCAGCAAGGCGGCGCGGTCCGCACCGTCGCACGTGCGGATCTCGAAGTCGGGACCAAGGGCGTCGATGGTGGCAGGTGAGAGCTCCTCGGCGATGAGGACCACGGGCTTGGTCACGGGGGTACCTCTCTTGATCGTGCCTTCCGGGCGCGAGGCGGGTTTTCGAACGCGCCATGCCTCGCCCGAGTCTAGAAGGGCGCGGTTTGCGGCGTTCCGCCGGGCGGTCCTGCGGCGGTGCGTGCGAGGACGCCGCACGGTCGCAGGCGTCTGGCGCAGACGCGCTCAGTGCGCCGCCGGCTCAGCCGCTGAGCTGGGTCAAATGTGCCCCAGTCACCTGTCAGCGACCGGCATACGACCAAGTGCGGGTGTAGCACATGATGACGTCGAAGTGGCTGCCCCCCTGCCGGCCCCGCACCCGAGCCACGATGAAGGCCGTTCAGGGCGGCCGTGGCGGAACCGTAGACGGCTAGCCCGTCGATGGCGCTGAACCGCTCGCAAAGCGCGGTCAGTCAGCCGCTGGGTATGCCGGCGCAGCCGCGGCAGGGCCGGTATGCCGTCGCGACGGCATACGGGCCCCGGCAAGGTCAGGAAATGAGTGCCTCCTCGGCGAGCTCGGTCAGCCGCTTGTCGGCCGCACCCGCAACCGTCTTTCGTGCCTTGTGCGCCTGCTCGTCACCATCACGCCGGATGCTCGATCGCTGAAGGCGATGGGCGTCAACCCGATGAACGACGCCAACCGACCCGCGGCAGCGCGGGCAGGCCACCGTCAGGGGATGGCCGTCGCGGCGGCGGTAGCCACCGCGCTGAGGTGAAGGCCGAGCGTCAGGCGATCTGGGAGGGTGAAGGGGCGCGCACCGCAGGCCGGAAGCGTAAAGCGACGACTGCGCCGCACGCTGGGACGGAGAGGATCCACAACGTGTTCACGGGCAAGAGGTAACTAGACCACGAGATCACCAGCGGCATGTAGGACAGCAGGATCGGAATCCCGAGCAGACCGTTGGCCAGGAAGATTCGCGTCAGCCAGCGTTCGGAGCCGCGGTTACCGAATGCAAATGCCGCGCTGAACGTGGCCAGACACAGGAAGAAGTAACCCAGCCCGTCCACGGCCTGCATGAACGAACCGGCATCATCGAAGGCGAACACTGCGACCCGGTCGCCTTTCCCAGCGCCATGTAGGGCACCACGACCGTGATGATTACGAAGTACACCAGGGACACGAAGACGGCATACATTGCCGCGAAGACGACACCGAGCAGGGTCCACGGACGAGCCTCACGCGGCACCGTGTAGTGCAGGCTGGCCATCATGACTACGAAGGCCACGGCCAGCATCAGCGAGGCCCCGTCGGGCAAATCCGGATCCCACGGGGATCCGAGGACAGCTGCGAAGCCGAGTATCGCCGTGACCGAGAACGCAAGGCTGAAAATCGTCACGGCGACCGCAGACCAATAACCCATCCGCCACAGTGCACGTGATGGGCCGTCGGAAGCCATCGCTCTCGGCGGACCGAATGGCGACGCCGATGCACTCTCGTGCTGTGGTGACATGGCCCCCTTTATAGCAAGCGACCACCGCGTCGCAGATGGGGTGAGCGACGCTGCATCCGGACCGGCCCTTGCGCCCAAGGCTACTGCCGCCTACACCGCCCCCGCCTGCTCCTACGTGACGCCGCTCTCTGAGTCGATCCCGCCGCCGCTGACGGTGAAACCATGGGCGAGTAAAGAATCGGCACACGTACGAAGGAGACAAGGGCGAACGCCTCTGCGTGCCTTCAACGGAGATGGTCATGAACAGCGCTCAGAAAGCGGCGGATCGGCAGATCGTCACAATGCCCCCACGAAAGGCGCCTGTGACATCCCGCCGTGTCGGTTATCTCGTGGCGATCGTCGTCAACGCGGTGCTGCTGTACCTGATCAACCGCTCCCCTGGGTGGGAGGCGGTGTCCTTCCTCACCGATGACACGCCGCGTATCCTTGGGCTTGTCAACGCGTCCATCGTTGCAGGCATCGTTGCCAATTGCATCTACACGCTGTGGGACCCGCGGTGGCTGCGGGCTCTGGGCGACATCGTCACCGTCTCGATTGGGCTGATGGCGCTGGTGCAGGTGTGGGTCGTCTTCCCGATCGACTTCGGGTCAGCCTCGGTCCCCTGGGAGCTTGTTGCGCGGTGGCTGATCGGAGTTGGGATCGCCGGGAGCATCCTCGGCATCATCGTCGCGCTGGCCCAGCTAGGTCGGGCTCTCACCGGTCCGACACAACCCCACCGGCGATGACCCGGCTACCCATGCCGGATTCGCTCGCCTCGTCCCTGAACCGACCGCCGGTTGACGGTGCTGTGACTGACCGTTCCCGCCATCCCTGGCGCGGTGCTGCCGCGCTTGTCGGTGGGGCCGTTCTGAGCGCCGTCGGCATGGGCGCGGGGGGAAACCAGCTGGCCGTCGGCCTCGGACCTGCCGCGGTCGTCGGGCTGCTGGTGCTTGGCATCGGGTTGGTTCTGGTGGTCGGCGGCGTTGTCGGCCTCACCCGTGCCGCGCCTGGATGGTGGCGGTTACTCGTGGCCCCTGCGCTCGTCATCATCGCCCTGATCGGCGTCTACATCCTTGCCGTTTCGCTGCACGCTGCGGTGCCGGCGCGCGCCGCAGCACCGTCGCAGGCACCCGCTGGGCTGGCTGTCGAGGACGTTCTCGTGCCGACCGCCGACGGCGAAGAGTTGGCCGCCTGGTACGTGCCCTCCCGCAAGGGAGCCGCAGTCGTCTTGGTACCAGGAGCAGGGTCCAGCCGCTCGGGTCTCGAGGAGCACATACGCGTGCTCGCGAGTGGAGGGTTCGGCGTCCTTGCGGTCGACCCGCGCGGTCATGGCGCAAGCACCGGGCGCGGCATGGACTGGGGCTGGTACGGGGAAGCTGACATCCCGGCCGCCGTGACCTACCTCGCCCAGCGGGCAGACGTCGACCCGAGGCGGATCGCAGCCGTGGGCCTCTCCATGGGAGGTGAGCAGGCGATCGGAGCGGCCGCCGCGGACCCACGAATTCGCGCTGTCGTTGCCGAGGGCGCCACCGGTCGATGCGCGGCGGACCTGGACTGGCTCTCAGAGGTCTACGGGTGGCGGGGCACGGTCACCGAGGGGATAGAGCACGCCAAGACCGCGATCGCCGACCTGCTCAGCCCGGCCAGCCCGCCGCTGCTGCTTCGCGAGGCCGCGGCAGCCGCGGCACCGCGTTCGATTCTGGTCGTCGCTGCCGGCGCGGCGCCCGACGAGCAACACGCAGCGGCAGACATCCAGGCCGCAGCCCCCCGCAACGTCGACGTCTGGGTCGTCCCCGGGGCTGGGCATACCGCCGGCCTGTCGACCGACCCAGCCCGCTGGGCCAGCCGGGTCCTTGGGTTCCTCGACGGCGCCACGCAATGACCACCACCCCCGTGAGGTGGAACCGGTGCTCGGTTACCGGGACTGGGGTTCGGCGAGAGCCGCCTGGTGCGAGGCCCTGCGTCCGTCGCCACCTTGGAAGTCCCCGGATGCCGCTGCGGCCTCATCCGGAGGACCTGGTGCTCCTCGAGCACGACGGCGGACGAATGTCGTCGCTCGGGCTGGGGAGTCCGGGTGGGTTCTCACGTCCGTGCGGCTGGGGGTCGGGTGGTGCTCAGTCGCGGGAGCGGCGGGCTGCGCCGGTCGAGCCCGGAACTGCCGGTGGCCGGCTGGATCCCTACCGGGAACCGCCCTCATGCCGTGTCGGCGCCACGTTCCCGAGCCGGCGGCGGGCTAGGCCGGTCAACACCACGACCAGCAAGATCGCGCCGGCCGCCGCCAGCCACCAGCCGAGCTGCGCCTGTCCGAGCCACGCCTCGACGACGGCGAACCCGACCGTCGAGTAGATCCCCGCCCACGCCAGCGATCCCACCACCGCGGCAACCTCGTAGCGGCCCAACGGCATACGCAGCAGACCTGCCGAGAAGTTGACCGCGCTCTGGATGCCCACGGTCAGGAACGACAGCGTCACCGCTGGCGGCCCAAGGCGCGCCACCACCGTCTCGGCCCGCCGCACGAGCGGACGGTCCAGGTAGCGCGACGCACGAGTGCTTTCCGTCCCCCGGCGAGCCCCCCGTCCGAGCCAGTAGGTCACGTTGGCCCGGGCCATCACCACGACGAAGAGGACGGCGAAGGTGAGCAGTAACGGGCGCTCGTCAGGCACATTCACTCGCGCCGCGACGGTATGCCGGTCGCCTGGGCTGCTCAGCCCTCGCGGGCCGACGGTGACTGCACCGCAGTGAGCCGGGCACCGCTGGCGACCCGGTTGCGGGGCAGTCGCTTTCGCGTCGGAACCGTGGGCGTCCCGGCTCTGGCTGCCTCCGCCTCGGCCGCTGCGAGCGTCTCGTCGAGAGCCTCGTGCATGTAGTCGACCAGCTTGCTGAGGTCGCCAGTCTGCTCGGGGCAGCCCATGAACCCGAAGCACATCTTGTCCAGGTAGCTCTTGAGGGTGATGTTGATGCCGCCGCCGCCGGCCAAGAAGGAGGCTGGCCAGTCACCCTTGAGGCGCACACCGTCGAAGTACATCGGTTCGGACGGGCCACGCACGTTCGAGACGACGACGTTGTAGTGCATCTTCTGCAGCCGGTCGGGAGCCGTGGCCAGAATCCGCATCGGCGCCTTGAGCATCAGCGGGTGCACGAGCCGGCCCGCCTCCGGCAACAGCTTGACCGGCAGGGCGTCGAAGTTTGCTCTGGCCCGCTTGACCGAGGCGCTCGCCGAGCGCACCCGAGCAACCGGGTCCGTGAGATGCGTGGGGTACTCGGCAAAGATCATGAAGACGTAGTTGGCCCACTTCGCTGTCTCCTTCCCGGTGCGAATGGACACCGGGATGTTGACGACCAGCGGGGGGTCCGCGGGCAGATGACGGTCTTGCAGGTAGCGCCGCACAGCACCGGCCGTGACTCCGAGAACCGCGTCGTTGATCGTCCCGCCCAGGAGTTTGCCGATCCGGCGGAAGTCCTCCAGGGGCAGGTCGGCGAACGCGTACGTGCGCCTCGAGGTCATCCGCCCGTTGAACGGCATGTCGGGAGCGCGCATGCTCGGCATCCATGGGCTGATCGGCGCGATTTTGCCGCCGTCGCTGAGGCGCGAGTTGAGTGCTCGAACCACCGGCTTGGTGAAGTCCCCGGGCATCATCCGCAGCGGCGTCACGGCCAGGCCGAGCACACCGGAGCGCTTGACCGTGTCGAGTGCCCAGCCGGCCAGGCCCCCGGTGAGTCGGGCCGCGGTGAACGGCATACGAGCGGTGTCGACGATCTCGCGCAGCACTGTCTCCACCTGCCCGAACCGCGGCTGCGGGTACGGGTCGACGTCCCTTGTCATCGGGCCCTTCGGCTCGTCTGAGAGCAGGTCGTACAGCACCCCCATCGAGCCACCGTCGATGACCAGGTGGTGGATGCGGATCATGTGCGCGACGCTGCCGTCCTGCAGCCCCTTGATGATCGTGTAGTCCCACAGCGGCCGGTCCTCGGGCAGCTTGGCCGCGCTCATCTGGCGCGAGACCTCCTGCGCGAGCTGCTCGTGGGTTCCCGGTGCCGGCAGGGTGATCGTGCGCAGGTGCGCTGCGACGTCGAGCCGGTCGTAAACCCCGAGATAGTCGTGGCCGAGGCCCAACGGAGCCCTGATGACACGCCGGCTCAGCGGAGGTAGGTACTGGGCTCGGTCGGCTATCCGGGCCCGCATGAAGTCCTCGTCCGGGGCGGTGCGCCCGTCGGGGCTGGGGTCGAAGATCATCAGACCGCCGAGAATGGCGTTGCTCACGTCGGTGTCCATGGCTACGAACATCGAGTCGAGCATCGTCAGTTGCTGCATGGAGTCCTCCGTCGGGCTGGCGCGCACAGGTATGTTCGCAAGTCTGGTCCTACCGGCAGCTTCGCGCCAGGGCCGATGGTCTGGGCTTCCTCCAGGCGGGACCTGGCCGGCGACGCGCACTGCTATGCCGGCCGCACGGCATACCGGAGCGGGTCAGCTGCGCGCGGCGGACCCCTCGACGTAGTCGGTGTCGCTGTCACTGATCCAGCTCATCAGCTTGCGCAGCTCGCGCCCGGTCGTCTCGATCGGGTGCTGAGCGGCCTTCTCGCGCAACGCCTTGAACTCGGGCGCACCGGCGTCCTGGTCGGCGATGAAGCGCCTGGCGAACGCGCCGCTGCGGATATCCGCCAGCACGGCCTGCATGTTCTCCTTGACGTGCGGGTCGATGACGCGAGGCCCCGACACATAGTCGCCGTACTCGGCTGTGTCGGAGACCGACCAGCGCTGCTTGGCGATGCCACCCTCCACCATGAGGTCGACGATGAGCTTGAGCTCGTGCAGGCACTCGAAGTAGGCCACCTCGGGCTGGTACCCGGCCTCCGTCAGCACCTCGAACCCGTACATGACCAGCTGTGACGCTCCGCCGCACAGCACGGACTGCTCACCGAACAGGTCCGTCTCGGTCTCCTCGGTGAAGGTCGTCTTGATACCACCGGCGCGCAGCCCGCCGATGGCTCTCGCGTACGACTTCGCGATCTCCCACGCCTGCCCCGACGCATCCTGCTCGACACAAACGAGCACCGGCACGCCCCGCCCGTCGGAGTACTCACGACGCACGAGGTGGCCAGGCCCCTTGGGCGCGACCATGAGCACATCCGAGGTGGGCTGGGGCTTGATGTACCCGAACCGGATGTTGAAGCCGTGACCGAACAGCAGCCCGGCTCCTGACCTGAGGTTCGGCTCGATGTGCTGGGCGTACACGTGCCGCTGCACCTGGTCAGGGGTGAGGATGACGACGAGGTCGGCCTCCTTCACCGCGTCGGCGACCGAGAGCACGCGCAGCCCTTCGGCCTCGGCCTTGGGCCGCGAGCTGCTGCCCTCGGCCAGCCCGACCCGGACGTCAACGCCCGAGTCACGAAGGTTGAGGGAGTGGGCATGCCCCTGGCTGCCGTAGCCGATCACGGCGACCTTCTTGCCCTGGATGATGGACAGGTCGGCGTCGTCGTCGTAGAACATCTCGGCCATCGCGGGCCTCTCCTTTGGTCGGGTTCGCTTCGGCGAACGAGAGTATGCCGTGCGGCGCGCGCCCGTTACGTGCGGGGCGGGCCAGCGCTCACGCGCTGCGCAGTACCTGTCGGCGCAGCGCTCACGCGCTGCGCAGTGCCCGGTCGGTGATGGAGCGCGGTCCGCGACCGACGGCAACCATCCCGGACTGGACCAGCTCGCGCAGCCCGAACGGCTCCAGGACGGCGAGCAGGGCCTGCACCTTGTCCTGCTTGCCCGTGCACTCGATGGTCAGGCTGTCGGAGGCCACGTCGATCACCTTGGCGCGGAACAGCTCTGCAGTCTCGACGATGTGCGACCGGTTGGAAGCGTCCGCGCGGACCTTGACGAGCACGATCTGGCGCTGGACCGACGACGTGGGCTCGAGCTCGACGACCTTGAGCACCTCGACGAGCTTGTTCAGCTGCTTGGTCACCTGCTCGAGCGGAGCCGCCTCCACATCGACGACGAGGGTCATCCGGGAGACGTCGGAGTGCTCGGTCGGGCCGACGGCGAGGCTGTCGATGTTGAAACCCCGGCGGGAGAACAGCGCGGCGATCCGCGCGAGGACGCCGGGCTTGTTCTCGACAAGCACCGACAGGGTGTGTTTGGACATTGTGGGTTCCTTTGTTGATGCTGGCCGGTCAGTCCTCGCGCTCCCACAGGGGTGCGCCCCCGCGGGCGATCTGGATCTTGTCGTTGCTCACGCCCGCTGGCACCATCGGCCAGACCATGGCGTCGCGGTGCACGACGAAGTCGATGACGACGGGCTTGTCGTTGATGGCGAGCGCCTTCTCGATGGTGGCGTCGACCTCCTCGGTGCGGTCGCAGCGCAGCCCTGCACAGCCGTAGGCGTCAGCCAGCTTGACGAAGTCGGGGATGAAGACTTGGTCGTGGCTGGTGTGCAGGTCGGTGTTGGAGTAGCGCTCGTTGTAGAACAGGGTCTGCCACTGGCGCACCATGCCGAGGCTGGAGTTGTTGATGATGGCGACCTTGATGGGGATGTCGTTGATGACGCAGGTCGCCAGCTCCTGGTTGGTCATCTGGAAGCACCCGTCGCCGTCGATCGCCCAGACCGTGCGCTCGGGCTCGGCGGTCTTGGCGCCCATGGCTGCCGGCACGGCAAAGCCCATGGTGCCCAGGCCTCCCGAGTTGATCCACGAGTTGGGCCGCGAGTAGTCGATGAACTGCGCCGCCCACATCTGATGCTGGCCCACTCCCGCGACGTAGGTGCCTTGCGGCCCGGTAAGGGCGCCGATCCGCTCGATGACGTACTGGGGTGACAGCTCCCCGGGATGCGGGGTGTACCCGACCGGATAGGTCCGCTTCCACTCCGCCACCGTGGCCAGCCACTCGGAGTAGTCGGTGGCCCCGCGGGCCGCCTGGTCAGCACTGATCGCATCGATGAGCTCGGTGATGACGTCCTTGATGTCGCCGACAATCGGCACATCGGCGATGCGGTTCTTGGAGATCTCGGCCGGGTCGATGTCGGCGTGGATGATCTTGGCTAACGGAGCAAAGGTCGACAGCTGTCCGGTGACCCGGTCGTCGAACCGAGCGCCCAGCGCAATGATGAGATCCGACTTCTGCAGTCCGGTGACGGCGGCGACCGAGCCGTGCATGCCCGGCATACCGAGGTGCAGCGGGTGAGCGTCGGGCACCGATCCGCGGGCCATCAACGTGGTCACGAACGGGATGCGGGCGACGTCGACGAGCCGTCGCATGGCTTCGCTCGCTCGCCCCCGGATGACACCGCCACCGACGTAGAAGATCGGGCGGCGCGCCTCGGCGATCAGGCGCGCGGCTTCGCGGACCTGCTTGGCGTGTGGGCGAGCGACCGGTCGGTAGCCGGGCAGGTCGATGGCAGGCGGCCAGGAGAACGTCGTCCTGCCGACGAGGGCGTCCTTGCTGATGTCGACCAGAACCGGACCAGGTCGGCCGGTGCCGGCGATGTGGAACGCCTCGGCGATGGCGCGAGGGATGTCGGCAGGGTTGGTGATGAGGTAGTTGTGCTTGGTGATCGGCATCGTGATGCCGCGGATGTCCGCCTCCTGGAAGGCGTCGGTGCCGATAGAGCCGCTCGGCACCTGCCCGGTGACCGCGACGATGGGAACCGAGTCCATGTACGCGTCGGCGATGGGCGTGACCAGGTTCGTCGCCCCCGGACCGCTGGTGGCCATGCACACGCCGACCTTGCCGG
>JBIOUP010000344.1:0-5540 GCA_044867305.1 Dermatophilaceae bacterium | reverse complement strand
TCGGCATGCTCCTGGTTGCCGTCCTGCTCGTCGTGACGCTCCGTCGGTCGCGCCTGGCCTGGCGAGGGTGGCTTTTCGCGCTCCTCGGCTGGCTGGTGCCATGCGCGGCCCTGGTGCTCAGCCGAGTCGGGTTGTGGGGGCCGGTCGTCGCCGAGCAGCCCATCTACTTCTTCCTGCCCAGCGTGCTCAGCGTGGCCGGCGTTCTCGAGGCATGGCGAGCGCCGGACCTGCGACCCCAGGCAACTCCACCCGCGGCGGCGCCTGCCGGCCGTCCCTTCCTGCGCCGCGGTGCTGCTCTCGCGGCTTTGGCGGCTTGCGCGCTCGCGTATGTCACCAGCTCAGGGGCGGTCATCGGCAGCATTTTCGGGTTCGGGGCAGTGGCGGCCACGGGGGCTCCTCTGCCGGACTACGTGCCGAACGTACTTGCCTCCGCCGCCAACCTCCAGGCGCGAGGTGAGCCGTTCAGCATCGTCAGCCGCAACGTGCCGGACGGGCTCGTGCCCCCAGGCTTCAGTCCGTTCAACCGGTTAAGCCGCGTGCTCGAAGTCAATCAACCGACAGTTCCTGTCAATGGCTACGACGAGAACTGGTATGCGCCGCGGGCCTCCGGTGAGCTCGTGGCGGTGCGGGCGATCTGGCAGCGCAGCGTGCCGCTGGGGCAGCCCGGCCAACGGGTGGCGCTGAGTTTCGCCGGCATGGAACCGGTGCGGACCACCGCAGACGACGGCGCGTGTTTCCAGGTGACCAGTGAGGACGCCCACCTCGTCGTGCCGCTGGGCGGTCCAGTCTCGGGGAAGGGTCTCGTGGTGCGGACGCAGGCCACAGTGGATCAGGCGACCCCCGGTCGCATGATTGTGGGTCTGCCCAATGTCGGCTTCACGCCGGCCAACGTCGACCCGGGCCGCTGGCGCACGGATGCGGCGGGGCGCCTCGATCCAGTGCTCGACTCCCGGATCGACAGCGTCGGCTACGACGGCTTCTCGCCAGGAGTCACGTTCTGCCTGCGAACCGTCTTCGTGGGTGTGATGCCGCTTCCGGACTAGCGTCCGCGTCACCGCTCACCCTGCAGCAGCGCACAGGGCACCGGGGCGACGAAGCCCTGGCCCGCAGGGGCCACTTCCAGGCGCTCCTCGACGGTCGGCGCCTCGGTGAGACAATGCTGGCGCGCCTGGTCGATCTGCGCCAGCCACACGGGACCGCCCGAACGGGTCGCATCTGCGGCCACGAAGTTGAGGACGGCGACCATCGTCAGTGGGATCGCCACCGCGCCAGTCAGCAGGCCCGCCCACCATCGACGCGGCAGGGCGGCCGCGCCGAGCACGAGCACCGCGAGGAGGAAGGTCGCGGGAACCAGGGAGTACCGCAGGATGACGAGAGGCGGCTCGCCGGCTGCGTCCGGCCTGGGGTATACGTAGCCCGGCCGGTTGACGACAAAGGCGGCAACCCAGAGGACCGGAGACGCGAGCGCGAAAACCATCACGGCCAGTCGCTGCTCGGGGCGCCCACGTCGAAGGACAAGGACCAGGGCAGCTACGGCAGGGATCAGGAGCAAAGCGCAGCCTCGCCACCCGAATCGGCCAACCGCCGTCGTGACGACCTCGATCGAGCCTATCCACGAGCTCATCACTGCATTGACGAGGTAACCGCCGAGGATGTCGGCGGCTGCCGGCACCGGTCCGGACTTTGGCGCCCGGGTCGTGGTCAGCAGCGCGACGGCCTGCGCCACCATGCCCAGGGCATAGCCAGCCTTGGGCAGCCAGGTGCGTCGGTCGCGCCACCGCCACAGCAGCAGCGGCGCGAAGAACAGACCCTGAATCTCGGTCAAGGATGCGGCCAGGGCGACCACGCCGAGAACGGCCGCACCCAGCCGCGTGCGCGGCCGGTACATGAGCAGCCACGGGATGGTGTAGAGAAAGAACCAGTGCACGTTCGCGACGTTCCCGATGACCTCGCGAGCCGTCGGGGGCGCCAGGGCTGGCAGGAGGGCCAGCACGACGCGTGGAGCAAAGGCCGCCACCACGTCCCGGGACGTGATGAACACGATCCCACCGAGGATGCCGACGACTATGCACGAGGCCGCGCTGATGGCGACGGCGTACCACTCGGGCGGGATGAAGAACGTGATCAGCTCGATGACCAGCCGCGGGACGAAGTGGAGGTAGCCGTCGTATGGGATGAGCAGGCTGCCTAACGGCCGGTCAGTGCGCAGCGCCTCCATGAGGAAGGTGGCGCCGTCCTCGGCCCAGACGGTCGACCGGGTGGTGGGGGACATGCGCGACCAGGCCAGTCCGGCGATGAGGACACCAAGGATGATCGACCACGTCGCGTCGTTGACCCGCGGATGGGGAGGGGCCGCATCCGACGCGGCCGCATCCTCATCGCTCACAGTCGCGGTAACCTCTGCCATCGGTGCCATCGTCCTCAGTGCCCTATGAAGTGACTCCGGCCGTGTGGAGCATGGTAGTCAGCCGCGGCGTGTGCAAACGAACCATCCGATGCGTGTCTCCTCTTCAGGGAACTGCCCAAGCCACCACCATGGCAATGTCCACGAGGTGAGGCAGCGTCCTCGCCTCAGCGCCGGGTTAACGCCCGTCGCGCGCCAGGACAGTGACGAGGGAGTCCACCACGCGCGGGTCGTACTCGTAGCCGAGCCCCAGGTGGATGCGCTCGATGGCCGCGGCGCGTTTGCGGGGGCTGATGCTGCCGCCCACGAAGTCGTCGTAGGCGTTCGCGACCTTGATGATCCTGCTGAACATCGGCAGGTCCTCGCCCCGCTCGCGGACGACCCGGTAGGGGGTCGCCTGGGTGGCGACGGCATCGGCGACCTCAGGGGGTATGCCGGTCTTGCGCACGATCGCCGCGCCTTGGTCGGCGATGTGCCTCTGGTCGGCGGGCGCGGCCATCACGGTGGCGCCGGAGGGGATCGGCGAGCGCAGGGACACCTGGCCGATGTCGTGCAGCAGGGCGGCGTACTGCAGGTTGCGGGTCTCGTTCGTGGACAACCCCAGATCGCGCCCCATCTGCAGGCACAGCTCGGCGACACGGTCGGCGTGCCCTGAGCGGGTGAAGCCGGCGAGCTCGGTGACGCGCGACAGGGTCCGCACCGTCTGGACGTACGTCTCGCGGATCGAGGCGTACTGCCGCAATGCGAACTGGACGAGCACCAGCGGCAGCAGGAACAGCGGCAGCGCCACGATCCCGAGGGGACGCTCGGCCAGCGCGATGAGCACGCCGGTGGCGTTGAGCGCGAGGCTGAGCCCCGCCCCGGCGCGAGCCTCGTCGGCAAACGCGGGCAGCAAGCCCCGCCGCTCGCGGCCAGCGGTGACGATCGCCGTGCAGACGACGTAGACGAACAGCCCGACCGCCGACACGATGAGCATTGCGCAGGCCAGCAGCCAACGCTGGTCCCGCCAGAGTGGCTCCAGCTCAAGCAACGTGTAGCCGTCCCAGACCGCCCACTCCCGGAAGAGGACGGCGGTCACCGCCACGCCGAGGAACCGCGCCGCGACGCCGTCGGCGCGGATGGCCCGCCCCCTGATCAGGTGCGGCATCGCACCCAGCACCATGGCGAGCGCCGTAACGCCCAGTACCGCTGCAGCGCCGTATGCCATGAGCGACCACGATCCGCACAACGAGGTCATCGCGAACGCCAGCGACGCCGCCAGCGACATCGGCGCCTGCTCGCGCGTCCCCTCGATGTCGAAGCGGTAGTACTCGCCCACCGCGATCACCACAGCGAAGGCAACCGCGACGAGGAGCCAGTCCTGCCGCACCGGCGCCAGCAGACCGCCGCGGACCACGGCATACCCGGCGATCCCGATGGCGAGCACGACGACGAGGTCGGCGAGCCGGTCCATCCGCACGGAGGGCAGGTCGCGAGTCATGGTAAGGGTTCCGTGACAAGAGCAGCCGGGGCGCGCGCCTCGGCCATGCGGTCGGAGGCCGCTGGGTCGTCGTGGTCGAAGGCGACCTGCAGCACAGGGCCAGGCATCGCGTCGAGGTCGGGCTCGTAAGGGGTCCAGGTATGCCGTGCCAAGGCTCGGTCGAGGGCCGACACCACAGCCGGGTCGAACTGGGTCCCAGCCCGCTCCCGCAGCTCGGCGCGGGCCTGCTCCACGGTGAGCGCGGGCCGCCCAGGGCGGACGCTGGTCAGTGAGTCGAAGGCGTCGGCAACGGCGATGATCCTGGCGAACAGCGGGATCGAGGGCCCCGCCAGCCCATCGGGGTAACCGCGCCCGTCGTAGCGCTCGTGATGGTGGCGGACCGCGCCCGCTGAGTCGCGCAGGAAGGAGATCTCTTTGATGAGATCGGCCCCGAGCTCCGGGTGACGCGCCACAGCAGCGAGGTCGGTACCACCGCGCCCGCTGCGGTGGGACCCGCGCCGGGTCGGTGCCGTGATCCGGCCGATGTCATGCAGGATCGCGGCGAAGCGGAGCGCCTTGGCCTGTGCGGCCCCGAGGCCGAGGATCTCGCCGATCCAGTCGCTGAGCCGAGCGATCCGCTCGCTGTGGCCGACGGCATACGGGTCGCGCATCTCGACCGCGGCGACGAGCGCTTCGAGTGTGCGCTGGTGGGCGCGCTCCTCGTCGCCGTACTGGGCGAAGGCCCACTTGGCGACATACAGCGGCGGAATGATGAGGATGGCGCTGAAGGCCCCAAGGCCGGCTGGAATCCACAGGATCACGAACAGGAAGCCGATCACGCCGTATCCCATGTAGGCGACACCGGACGTCGTCAGCATCTCGATGGTGACGCGGCGGAAGGAATCACCATGATAGAGGGCCACCATGCCAGCGAGCAGTACGGCGTTGGCCACGCACTGCACGACATCGGCCACCATCAACGGAACGCCGACATGGAGAATGAACTGACCGGCACCCTCGAGCTCGTCGATGTCGTAGGTGCCGAGCATCCCGTAGACGAACCCGCCGAGCATCGCCCACAATGCCGTCATCCCGGAGTTGAAGAGTCTGGCCCACCACGGCAGCTTGTCCATGACGACGGACGCTGCCCCGACAACTGCGCAGCCGACCGGCCCCAGGAGCACCACACAGGCGAGCAGGACAATGCTCAGGAACGAGAAGTAGACCACCCTGCGGCCGGCATCCCGCTCGCGAGCCCGCTGGCCCACCGCCCCGAGGACAATCAAGATAACCAGCGCTACCGGGTCCCCAGGGTGGCCGAACATGACCCACCCGACGACCGACAGGCCCAGGACGAGAGCCCACACGACTGCGATATAGACCGCAACGCGCGCCTTCAGCCTGGGCCGCCCGCCGCCCTCATGCGCCGGTTCGGCCATAAGGCCACGCTACCCATCCCTCGCCTGCCCGCCCAGGGGATTGGCTCAGGTCCCGGCCATCGCCAGGGCCCATTGGCCACGGCTCATGGTCGGAGGTGCCGTTGCCGGACCGGCACTCAGCCGCAACGGAGCGTTGGGAGCCAGCGGGTGAGGCACCTCACAGTCTCACGGCAGCGGCGCAGTGCCGAACGTCCAGGCCCGCTCGGGGCCGGCGCCCGGGCTGACAGAGCCGCTCTGG
>JBIOUP010000343.1:0-5800 GCA_044867305.1 Dermatophilaceae bacterium | reverse complement strand
TGGCCTTCTCATTGCGAACGAGACGCGCTACCAACTGCGCCACAGCCCCATGGTGCGACGGACAGACTAACACCGAGCCACAGGATGACCCGGCAGGCGTCGCGGCGGGAACATCGCCTCCATAACGGCATCGACCAGACGGCTGAGCGAAGAGCCGGTCCAGCTCGCCGCCACGCCGCCACCCGCCCTTGCTCGGCGTCCGCGCGCTGCTGGGCGGCGGTGGCCGGATTCGGTTACTGACCGAAGCCGTTTCCCGATCCGATGGGCGAAGGCCGTGGGGAACGACAACCGCAGTGTGATGAACCCGAGTCTTGGCGCGCTCGCCGCTGCGGGTTGTTCCTGTCCAGTGCGACCTCGATTCCCGCGGGCCTCAGCCGCGCCCCGGTCCAGCCCAAGCCAGGGACCGGCATACCCTGGCGTCCATGACGGACACCCCGCAGCCCGTCCCGTCCGCCGTGCGCGCCGCCAGCGAGTGGGCCTGGCGGCTGCTGCTCATCGCGGCGGCCCTCGTTGCGCTGGGCTACCTGCTCGGCTTCATCTCGGAGGTGGTCATCCCGGTTGTCGTGGCAGTGCTGCTGGCCGCACTGCTCAGCCCGGTCAACGCCTGGCTTCGCCGTCGCCTCCGGCGCAAGGGGCCCGCGGCCGGGCTGACCGTCGTCGCGACCGTCATCGGGATCGCCGCGCTGCTGTACCTCGTCACCAGCCAGCTGGTCAACGGCGCGAGCGAGCTGGTCGGCGAGATCAGCGCCGGCATCGACCAGATCCGCGACTGGCTGCGAACGAGTCTCGGGATCAGCGAGAGCCAGTTCAGCCAGTACCTCGACCAGGCCAAGGCGACGATCACCTCGAACGAAGGAGTGCGCAGCGCCCTGGCCAAAGCGGGCCTGACCGCCACCCACCTGATCACCGGCCTGTTCGTTAGCCTGTTCGCGCTCTTCTTCTTCCTCTACGAAGGCGACCGGATCTGGGCCTGGGTGGTGCGCCTGTTCCCGCGCGGAGCTCGCGACAAGGCGGCCTCTAGTGGCACCGTCGCGTGGGGACAGCTGACGGCATACACGCGGGCGACCATCCTCGTGGCGCTCGTCGACGCCGTCGGCATCACCCTTGTGGCCTTGGTGCTGCGAGTGCCCTTTGCCGTGCCCATCGGGGTGCTGGTCTTCCTCGGCGCGTTCATCCCCATCGTCGGCGCGCTGCTGTCGGGGTTCGTCGCGGTCATTCTCGCGCTCGTCGCGCACGGGCTGCTCAGCGCCCTGCTCATGCTCGCCGGCGTGCTCGCCGTGCAGCAGATCGAGTCGCACATCCTGCAGCCGTTCCTGCTCGGGCGCGCAGTCCGGGTGCACCCACTGGCGGTCATCCTCGTCATTGCCACCGGAATCGTCTTGGCAGGCATCGTCGGTGGCCTGGTCGCGGTGCCCATCGCCGCAGTCGTCAACGCGGTCGGCAATCACCTGCTGGGCCGTGGCGAGACCGGGTCTGTCGAGTCCGTCGAGTCCGTCGAGTCGGTCGAACGAGAGATCCGACTTCAGCCGCCGACCGCGTGACGCGTCTGGCTGGTCGGCGACTGCGGCTGCTCCGGCTCACTAGGCTGCGGCGATGAGGCACCCTCCTCCGGGCGTGCCTGCGGTGCTGGGTCTTTGAGCTGGTAGGTAGGTCGTGGGACCGGCACCGGACGCCACGTCGGGTCGCCGGGCCGGTATGCCGGGTGCCCGGCCGCGCCGGTCGGCGCCGCCTCGTGCTCGTCGACGTCGTGGTCGAAGGCTTCGTCCGGCCTTTTTCTCGACGTGGAGCCAGCCGCACGCATCGAGCGCTCGGTATGCCGGGCCGTCTGCTCGCGCACCGCCGCCACCCGAAGGGTGACCAGGCACAGGCCAAGCGCGCTCAACGCCACGCCAGTCGTCCACCACGGTGCGATACCCGCGATGGCCAGCCCGAGGGTCGCCGCAACGGCGCTCGTGGCCAGCAGCAGCCCCGCTGCGCGCAGCAAGCGCACCAGGCGCCGCGGGCGGCGGTGGGGACGCTGGGGACGGTGCTGGGGCGGGGTCGCCGGCATAGCCCCGCTGGAGCTGGCACGCGCGACCAGCGCGGGGCGCACAGCCGGCGCGGCGTCCGCCTCGGGCTGCGCGCTCGGCGAGCGCCGCTCGAGCACCCGCATGGCCCGGCTGAACCGGTCGACCGAGCGAGCGGTCGACATGTGCTCACGGCGGCGGACCCAGTACTGGACGAGGTAGGCAGCCCAGATGGCGATGACGACAACGAACACCAGGGACGAGGGCTGCACGGGGATAACCGTAGGCAATCCACAGGCCAGGCCAGCGCACCTCGCGCGGTGTGTCGCAGGTGGGGCTGCTGTGACTGGTGGGTTTCACCGGACCGGGGCAGCCTCAGCGCGGTGTCGCCTGGGTCAACTCACGCCACCGTGACCAGCGCTGGATCACCGAGCCGGTCGTCACGTCCTCTCGGGTCAGGGCGAACGTGCGGTGGTCGCGCCAGGCACCCTCGATGTGCAGGTAGCGCTCCCGCACCCCCTCGTCGCGGAACCGCAGGTGTTCGACGACGGCGAGCGAGCGGGCGTTCTCCGGCCGGATGTTGACCTCGACCCGGTGCAGGCCGGCCGGGCCGAGCGCGTAGTCACACAGCAGCGCCAGCGATCGGGTCGCCACGCCGCCGCCCGCCGCGTGCCGCGCGACCCAGTACCCCGCGGCGCCCGAGAGCAGCGACCCTCGAGTGATCCCGAACAGGTGCATCTGCCCGCTGATCCGCCCGTCGACCTCGATGACGAACGGCAGCGTCGACCCCCCGCGCGCCTCCCGACCCATCCAGCGCACGTACTGCCCGAAGCTCATCCGCGTCGGTATACCGTCCGGCGCAGTCGGCTCCCAGGGCCCGACCCAGTCGGTGTTCTCCCGGCGCAGCAGCTCCCATTCCCTGCGGTCGCGCCGCCCGAGCGCTCGAAGCGCGAGCAACGAGGAAAAGCCGTCCCGTGCGGTGAGGGCCACGGGCCAGGGCGGCGCCGGCACGTCAGCCCTCGGCAGTCTCGGGGTCGTGGCCTGCGCCGGCGAGCTGGTCGAGGGCGTGCCGCAGCACTGCTTCGAGCAGCCCGAGGGCGTCGCGCACCGCCCCCGATGAGCCCGGCAGGTTGATCACCAGGGTGGCGTCGGCAACGCCGGCCAGGCCCCGCGACAGCACCGCCGGTGCGACACCGTTCGCCAGCCCGGCCGCCCGAATCGCCTCTGGTATGCCGGGCAGCAGCCGCTGCAGGTAGGGCTCGGTCTGCTCGGGCGTGCGGTCCGTCGGAGCGATGCCCGTGCCCCCGGTCGTGATGACGACGTCCGGGCGCGTGGCCAAGGCCGTGCCGAGCGCCTTGCCCACCGGCGAGCCGTCCTGCACGACAAGGGGACCGGTGACGGCATACCCCCAGTCGCTCAGCCGCTGCGCGACGACCGGGCCGGTGCGGTCCTCGTAAGTGCCATCGGCCGCCCGACTGGAGGCGACGATGACCACGGCGCGGCGAGGCCCGCTCATGGCTCGCGCCAGTCCCCGGAGCGGCCCCCGGACTTGGCGACGACGCGCACATCGGTGATCCGCGCGCGCCGGTCCACCGCCTTGACCATGTCGACCAGAGCGAGCGCGGCGACGCTCACGGCCGTCAGCGCCTCCATCTCGATCCCGGTTCGGTCCGCCGTGCGAACCGTCGAACGGATGTCGACGCCGTCATCGGCGATCGCGAGGTCAACGCTCACGAAGTGCACAGCAACAGGATGGGCCAGCGGCACCAGATCGGGCGTGCGCTTGGCCGCCTGGATGCCCGCGATCCGAGCCACGGCGAGCGCGTCGCCCTTGGCCATCGTCCCGTCGCGCAACGCCGTCACCGCTACCGGTGACAAGGCAACCCGGCCGGCGGCGCTCGCCTCGCGTGCCGTTACCTCCTTGGCCGACACGTCGACCATGTGCGCCGTGCCGTCGGCACGCACGTGGGTGAGCCGCACCTGCTCGCTCATGCCGCTCCTCTCTCGTCGGCGCCGTCGAGCAGCAGGACCTCCACCGGGTCACCCGCCGCGAGTGAGGTCACCGACTCGGGCACAACCACCAGGGCGTCCGCCTTCGCAAGGTCGGCGACGGAATGGGACGCCTGCCCGGCAACTGGTTCGACCTGCCAACCGGTATCGGTCCGGCGGGCGCGGGCACGGGCCAGCTGACGCCGTCCCGGCGGTGATCGCAGCGGCGCGGCGACCCGGCCCGGCACCGTCGGCCGCACCGCAGGTTGCCAGCCGAGCATGGTGCGCAACGCCGGGCGCACGAAGACCTCGAACGACACACACGCCGACACCGGGTTGCCCGGTAGCGCGAAGATCGGCACCTGCCGCTTCCCCAGCACGCCAAAGCCCTGTGGCCGGCCGGGCTGCATGGCGACTTGGACGAAGTCGACTGTGCCAAGAGGCTTCAGCACCGCCTTGACCGCGTCGTGCACGCCCATGCTCACCCCCGCGGAGGTCACGATGACGTCCACCTCCGCCGCCAGCCGGGTCAGCAGCTCGAGCACCTCGTCCGGGCGGTCACCCACCACGCCTCGGTATGCCGTGCGGCCGCCCGCCGTCGTGACCGCCGCGTCGAGCAGGTAGCTGTTCGCGTCATAGAGCTGGCCGGCTGTCAGTGCGAGCCCCGGCTCGACCAGCTCCGCCCCGGTGGAGACCACGGCGACTCGCGGACGCGGCCGCACCAGGACATTACGATGACCCGACGCGGCTAGCAAGCCGATCCGGCGGGCGTTGAGCAGCGTGCCCGAGGCAAGGACCAGCCCGCCCACCCGCAGGTCCTCACCCCGGCGCCGGACCGCCGTCCCGCTCGCAGCGCCGCGGTCGATGCGCACGAAACCCGTTCCGCCGTCAGTGTCCTCGACCTGCACGACGGTGTCAGCCCCCTGCGGGAGCATGGCCCCGGTCATGATCCGGGCGGCCTCGCCAGGGCGCACTGCCACCCCGGCGGTTTCGCCGGCGGCGATGTCGTCGACGACGGGCAAGGTGACCGGCGGCCCCCCGCTCGCGACGTCGGCCCCCGATACGTCAGCCGCCCGGACGGCATACCCGTCCATGGCGGAGTTGTCGAAGCCGGGCAGGTCGACGAGTGACATCGCGTCCTCGGCGGCGACGAGCCCCAGAGCCGCCTCGATGGGCACCCGGGTGGGGGGCAGCGGGCGCACCGCCGCCAGGACGGCAGCCAGGTGCTCGTCGAGGGTGCGCACCTAGTCCTCGCCGAGGCGCGTGCCATCGGGGATGCGCAGCGGCTCATCAGACTCGACGAGCACGTCACCGACGCACACGACGTCGGCCCCGAACATCACGTCGCCGCGCACCCGCAGCGACGTGCACTGCCGAACGGACGGCACCCCGGCCGGGAACCTGGCCTCGAAGTGCGGCACCAGCGTGTAGTGCCCGTCGAGGTCGACGAACGGCTCGGGCGCGTCCGTGGTCTGGACGACCCGTGCACGGGCGTCCAGCTCGTAGCGGTCGGAACGGATGAGCAGCAGCTCGTTCGTGGTCTTCACTGGCCGGAACCGGCTGCGCGGCACCAGCATCGCCTGGGACCCTTCGAACGTCTCGATGGCCGCTCCCATGGCGGTCTCGATCTGGATGACCTTGGTGGAGGTCTTGTCGGAGGGGTCGACGGTCTTGCGGTTGATGATGATCGGCAGACCGAGCACCCCCTGGCGCTCGTCGAGGTGGCGGGCCAGCACGTCGAGGTCGACCCAGATGTTGTTGGAGGCGAAGGTGGTATGCCGGCCGATGTCGCCGAAGAGCGCCTC
>JBIOUP010000342.1:0-2748 GCA_044867305.1 Dermatophilaceae bacterium | reverse complement strand
ACCACTACCAGTTCAGCACGGACGACCCGGAACGCGCCGAGTTCGAGGCCGGTCAGCTGTGGTTCTACGACGGTCTGCATTACCCCGAACCGCATTACCCGTTCGACCTGCTGTGGGACGAGTCCTGGTTCCTCGCGCTGTCCCAGAACAACACTCGGACGTTTCTCATGCCGCCGGCTCTAGGGATTGACCACCGCATCGTCAACGGGTACGTCTACATCACCCCGGTCGGCGTGGCGGACCCCAGCGAAGTGGAACAGCGCGTACCGACGTTCATGAAACGTGCGGGCTTCTACTACGAGAACTGGGACACCCTGTACGAGTCCTGGAAAGCCAAGATGAACGAGCTGGTCGCCCAGCTCGACGCCATGCATTTCGAGAAGCTGCCCGAGGTCGAGGACGAGTCGATGGTCTTCGAGCACACCGGGGTCGGCAGCGGCTACCACCTGCTCACCAAGTACGACGAGCTGCTCAACATGGGCCTGAAGGTATGGCAGTACCACTTCGAGTTCCTCAACCTCGGGTATGCCGCCTACGTCACCTTCATCAACACCGCCAACCAGATCTTCCCTGACATCCCCATCTCGACGCTGACCAAGATGGTCTCCGGCATCGACGTCGTCATGTACAAGCCGGACGCCGAGCTGATCCGCCTGGCGCACCTGGCCATCGACACCGGCATCGACTCCGTCTTCGGATCGGTGCGCGGAGCTGAGGCGGTCATGGCCGAGATGGCGAAGTCGCCCGCCGGGCAGCTGTGGCTGGACGAGCTGGAGAAGGCCCGCTACCCCTGGTTCTACATCTCGACCGGCACGGGGTGGTATCACCACCACTACTCATGGAACGACAACCTCGACGTGCCGTTCGCTTCTGTCGCCATGCACATCGAGGCCATCAAGGCCGGTAAGCAGGTTGGCCGGCCGACCGAGAAGCTGATCGCGGAGGCGGCCAACCTCGTCGAGGAGTATCGCTCGCTGATCACCACCGACGAGGACCGCGAGTCCTTCGACCAGACGCTCGCCATCTCCAAGCGGGTCTTCCCCTACGTCGAGGACCATCTATTCTACGTCGAGCACTGGTTCCACAGCGTCTTCTGGAACAAGGTGCGCGAGGTCGCCGACATCCTGCTCGACGCGGGGTTCTTCCAGGACCGGGAGGACATCTGGCTGCTCAAGCGCGGCGAGGTCCGCGACGCCCTGTGGGACCACGTCACGAGCTGGGCGACCGGCACGCGGGCCCGTGGGCCGTCGTACTGGCCCAAGGAGATCGAGTGGCGCAAGGGCGTCATGGCCAAGTTCCAGGAGTGGAACCCGCCGCCGGCCCTGGGCGCCGTGCCTGACGTGGTGACCGAGCCGTTCAGCATCGTCCTGTGGGGCGTGACCACCTCGGTGCTCAAGAACTGGCTCAAGGGCATGGAGTCGACGGCCGGCGCGCCGAGCGACGACCTTCCCGGAGCCCCGGGTTCCTCAGGCGTGGTCGAAGGCCGGGCTCGGGTGATCAAGTCTGCCGACGAGCTGGACCTGCTGCAGGAGGGTGAGATCCTCGTCGCAACGACCACGTCGCCCAGCTGGGCACCAGCCTTCACCAAGATCGTCGGGGCAGTGACCGACGTGGGTGGAGCCATGTGCCACGCAGCCATCGTGTGCCGGGAGTACGGACTTCCGACGGTGGTCGGCACCGGACGCGGGACATCCGCGATCAAAACCGGTGACCTGGTGAGGATTGACGGGGACGAGGGTCTCGTGACCATTCTGGAGAGGGTGTAACGGCCCACCGGATGATCTAGCCCGCGGCGCAAAGGGTCAGCTCATCTGCCGCACCACGATGAGGTAGCCACATGCCTGACAACGACGACCGGCTCGTCCTTTGGTATGACGAGATGAACGGGGAGGACTACCCCCTCGTCGGGAAGAAGAACGCCAATCTCGGGGAGATGCAACAGGGCGGCATTCGCACCAGTCCAGGGTTCGCGCTGACATTGCATGCCAACGACCTCTTCCTCAGCCAGACCGGCGTCAAGGACCAGCTTGCGGACTACCTCGACTCCCTCGGCCAAGCCACGCTGGAGAACAGCAAAGCCGCCAGCGAGTTTGCGGTGAGGATGGTGAGCGAAGCGAGTATGCCGGAGGAGATCGCGCACGCGGCTGTCACGGCATACCAGCGGCTATGTGACATCTCCAGCACTGCGGACGTCCCGGTTGCCGTGCGCTCGAGCGGGGCGGTCTCGATGCCCGGGCAGATGGAGACGTACCTCAATATCCGCGGTCCGGACGACCTTCTTCGCTACATCAAGAAGACCTGGGCAAGCGCCTACCACGTCGAGGCCATCACCTATCGGCTGAACAAAGGCATGGGGTTCTTGCTCACCATCGGGGTGGGGGTCCCGAAGATGGTCAACTCCCGGGTGTCCGGTGTGGCATTCACCTTGAACCCGCTCAACGGCGACCGCTCGAAGATCGTTGTCGACGTCAGCCATGGCCTCGGCGAGGCGGTGGTGAGCGGACTGGTCACACCCGACAACTACCTCATCGACAAGGTGACCCTGAGCGTCATCAAGAGCACCAAAGGCAGCAAGGAGGTCAAGTGCGTCTACCGTGCGCACGGTAGTGACATTGACACTGTCGAGACGTCGGAGCAGGAACGCGCCGCCTTCTGCGTCTCCACAGAAGAGCTCGCCGAGATCGCGCGGGTCAGCAAGGCAATCGACAAGTACTACGGCAAGCCCTACGACATCGAGTTCGCCATCGA
>JBIOUP010000341.1:0-3603 GCA_044867305.1 Dermatophilaceae bacterium | reverse complement strand
AGAGCGGCTATGGGGTCTACCTCAGCGAGCTGCTGGCCGAGAGGCACGCGTCGTGAAGTTCCGGCCCCTGGCCATCGAGGGCGCCTGGGAGGTCACCCCACAGCAGTTCCCCGACCCGCGCGGGACGTTCGCCGAGGGGTTCCGGGCCGACAAGCTCGCCGCGCACATCGGGCACGTCATGCACGTGCTCCAGACCAACATCTCCGTCTCGAGCGCTGGAGCCGTCCGCGGCATCCACTACGCCTCCGTGCCGCCGTCCCAGGCCAAGTACGTCACCGCCCTTTCCGGCGTGTTCCTCGACTTCGTCGTCGACGTGCGGGTCGGTTCGCCGACCTACGGGCAATGGGACTCGGTGCGCCTGGACACCGTCGACCGGCGCGCGGTCTACCTGTCCGAGGGCCTCGGGCATGCCCTGGCCTGCGTCGAGGACGGCACGTGCGTGTACCTGTGCTCCCAGGTGTACAACCCGGTCGCCGAGAAGGCCGTGACCCCGCTTGACCTCACGATCGCCCTCGAGCTGCCGGACGGCCTCAACCCCATCGTCTCGGAGAAGGACGCCGCGGCGCCGACGCTCGCCGAGGCCGAGGCGGCCGGACTGCTGCCCACCTACCAGGCCGCCTGCGCCTACCGCGCGAGCCTGTAGCCGGCATACGTGCCCTGGCGCTTGGGCTTGGCCGTCGTGCGGGGTCGTTCCATGGAGCCGACCCTGCGTGAGGGCGACATCCTGCTTGTCGGATGGGGTATGCCGGTGCGCCCGGGCCGCCTCGCCGTGGTGCGCCTTCCCGATGGCGCCCAGCGCGAACGCGGCCTGGCCGTGAAACGGGTGACCGGTCGCGACCCCGCTGACCCGACGCGATGGTGGGTGGAACGGGACAACCCGGGCGAGGGAGTCGACTCGTGGCTCGTGGGCGGCATACCGCAGGCAGACGTCCGCGCCGTGGTACTGGCCCGTATGCCGCGCTGGCTGCGGCCGGTGCTGGCGCGGCCCTCGGCTTCCCGCCCGCCGTTTGGGCCGGATAGGTTGGGGTAACCACCGACGTGGACCGCACACCGCAGCGATCACGGCCGTTGTCAACGAAGGGACCTAAGGAATGTTCGTGAGCACCGTCGAAGTCAGCGCCCACTGCGACCTGCCGTGCGGCGTCTACGACCCGGCCCAGGCGCGCATCGAGGCCCAGTCGGTCAAGGCGATCATGGAGAAGGTCGCCGGCAACCCCGACCCTGACTTCCGGGTCCGCGCCACTCTCATCAAGGAGCAGCGCTCCACGCTGGTCAAGGAGCACTTGTGGGTGCTGTGGACGGACTACTTCAAGCAGCAGCACTTCGAGAAGTATCCCAACCTGCACACCCTGTTCAACGAGGCCACCAAGCTGGCGGGCGCGACCGGCACCAAGGACACGTGGGACGTCGCCAAGGGCGACGCGCTGCTGGCGAAGATCGACGAGATCGCCGAGATCTTCTGGGAGACCAAGAAGGCGTCCTGACTGCGAGCGGCTGCGCTAGGGAGATCGGCCGCCACGAATGGCCAACGCCGCTGTGTCCGCAAAGGCTCGAGTGTCGAACATGTCAGCGTTTGGGTGAGTTGGGCGGTGCGTTTCGGGTTCGGCCCCATGGGACTGCTACGGTCGTGACGAGCCGCAGCCGCACCATTTGGGAGGAACCATGGCCGACTCGGCCCTTCAGATCGCTGGGGTGCGCCCGTTTGACCGAGAGGCCCGGATCGGCGTCCTCGTGGTTGCCTACAACGCCGCCACGACACTCGCGGCCACTCTCGACCGGATCCCAAAGGCGTTCCGACACCGCATCGCCGAGGTTTTTGTCTGCGACGACGCGAGCCAGGACGACACGTACCAGGTCGGCCTGCGCTACCGGGAGATCACGCCCGATCTGCCCATCACCGTCGTCCGGCACACGACGAACCTGGGCTACGGCGGCAACCAAAAGGCGGGCTACCGCCTGGCCGCCGAGCACGATCTCGACATCATCGTTCTTCTTCATGGCGACGGCCAGTACGCGCCGGAGCTGATCCCCGACCTGGTGGCCCCGCTCGAAAGCGGCCAGTGCGACGCGGTGTTCGGCTCCCGGATGATGGTCAAGGGCGCCGCCCGCGCCGGCGGGATGCCGCTTTACAAGCTCTTCGGCAACCGGATCCTCACCGGCATTCAAAACCGGGTCCTCGGCTCGGACCTTTCAGAGTTCCACTCGGGTTATCGCGCCTACAATGTCCACGCGCTGAACGAGCTCGACCTCGGCACCACCTCGGACGGGTTCAACTTCGACACCCAGATCATCATCGCCCTGCTGGCCCATAAGAAGACCATCGTGGAGATACCGATCCCGACCTACTACGGGGACGAGCTCTGCTACGTCAACGGCGTGGGGTATGCGCGTGACGTTCTCACCGATGTGGCCCTGTACCGCCTCGCCCAGATGGGCTTCACCGATGGCCGGCTGGTGAGTGTGGGCCCAGAGTATGACCTCAAGGAGTCGGAAGGCTCCTCCCATTCGGAGATCCTCCGGCTGACGACTGGTCGGGGCCCCCTGCGTATTCTCGACCTGGGTTGCTCCGGCGGCCTGTTGGCCGAGCTGCTGCGCGGCCAGGGCCACCATGTCACCGGCGTCGACGTGTTCGAGAGCCCTTCGGCCCGTCAACGCGTCGACCGGTTCGTTCAGGGCGACCTCGAGGACGGGATCCCTGCGGAGGTGGGCGGCGGCTACGACGTCGTCATCGCCGCAGACCTGCTTGAGCACTTGCGCAACAGCGACGACTTGCTGCGCCAGATCACCGGAGTGCTCGCCCCAGGCGGCCGGGTCCTTGTCTCCGTGCCCAACTTCGGTCACTGGTATCCGCGGCTACGCACTTTCTTCGGCGCGTTCGACTACGACCAGCGCGGCGTCCTCGACCGCACGCACGTGCGCTTCTTCACACGGCGCTCGCTGCTGCGCGCAGTCAAGATCAACGGTTTCGACGTCGACCAGTTGCACGTTACCGGGCTGCCTATCGACGTGGTGAGCAGCCGCGCCGAACGTGCTCCGGCGTCTCGAAGCTCACTGAGCTCATCGCTGAAGACCGGGGCGCGTTCGGTCGACCGGGCCCTGACCCGGCTGCGGCCGACGTTGTTCGGCTACCAGTTCGTCCTCGAGCTGACCCCCGCGAGCACTCGGGAGAGCGTCGTCTACGCCCGCAGCCGCGGCGACGAAGCGAAAGGGGACACCGCCGACTCCGGCCTGAGCGTACATCTGGCGTCCTGAGCCACAGCGCCAGTCACCCGAGAGAGCGTTGTCTCGCACCGAAGTCGCGGCAGTCGACATGACGCGCGCGCCTGTGCCTCCCCTTCGGCAGCACAGCGTCACCCTCGCCATCAGCGCCATCGGCCTAGGGTCCTTCCTTGCCCTGGCCTTCTTCGGACGGCAGGTCTTCCTCTTCTCCGACGACTACATCTTCCTCAGCGAGGCACGTGACGCTCGACTGAGCCGGTCGTACCTGTCGAGCCCGCTGTTCACCCACTTCTCGCCGGTGTCGCGTCTGCTCCACTGGCTGGTTGCGCCGCTCATCCCGACGCATTCAGCCGTCGTCGACTGGGCTCTGCTCGGGCTCGCCGC
>JBIOUP010000340.1:0-2139 GCA_044867305.1 Dermatophilaceae bacterium | reverse complement strand
GGCGATTGCGGAAGGAACTGCACGTCAGGGCGTGCATTCCTTTCCGCAATGCGCGACGAGACGCTCGAACGCCGCCATCGCCCGCAGACGGAGGCGCACGAGCGGCTCGGCTTAGATGGAGGGCATGCGGCCGATGCTCGCCATTCCCACCAGTCGAATCCCGGACGGTGCCGACTGGGTGCATGAGGTCAAGTGGGACGGCATGCGCATCCTCGCCGACGTGCACGACGGGGGCGTGCAGCTGAGCAGCCGCACCGAACGGGACGTCACCGTCGCCTTTCCCGAGCTGGCTGGGCTCGCCGACTTGTTCGAGGACATGCTGCTTGACGGCGAGATCGTCACGCTGGTGGACGGCATACCCTCCTTCGCGACCTTGGCCGAGCGCTTCCACGTCACCAACTCCGCACGCGCCCGTGCCCTGGCCGGCATCGCACCCGCCACGTACATGGTCTTCGACCTGCTGCGCCTGTACGGCGTGGATCTCACCGCTCGCGCACTGCGCGACCGCCGGGCCACGCTCGAGCGGCTCGACCTCGCCGGGCCGCACTGGCGGGTTCCGCCGGTCTTCACCGACGGGCCTGCCCTGTATGCCGCGACGCAAGAGCAGGGCCTGGAGGGGGTGGTCAGCAAACGACTCGGCTCGCGGTACGTGCCGGGCGCCCGCAGCGAGGAGTGGCGCAAGCGCGCGCACCGGCGATCCCTTTCCGTGGTCATCGGCGGATGGCGACCCGAGACCGACCAGACCGAGCGGCTCGGGGCCGTGCTCGTAGGCGTGCCGGACGTGGGCGGGCTGCGATTCTTGGGCCGCGTCGGCAGCGGGATCGCCGGAAAGGCCGGGCAAGCCCTGTTGGCCGACCTGCGGCCGCTGAAGGCCCAGCTGAGCCCGTTTTCGACGCCGCTGCCTGCGGTGGATGCCCGGGGAGCCACCTGGACCCATCCGGTGCTGGTCTGCGAGGTGGCGTCGCTCGGGCTCACTGTGGCGGGGCGGCTGCGCCAGCCGGCATACCGAGGTTTGCGCGGTGACCTGACCCCCGGCGACATCGACCCCGCCGAGCTGGTTCCCGGGAGCGCCGATGCCTGACCGGCCGCAGCGGGTGACCGTCGAGGTTGGCGGACGGCGCCTGGCCGTGTCCAACCTGGAGAAGACGCTCTACACCGCCACCGACACCACCAAGGGCGAGATCCTCAACTACTACGCGCGAATCGGGCCCATCCTGTTGACGCACCTGGCTCGTCGGCCGGTGACGCGCATTCGCTACCCGAACGGGGTCGACGCGGCCAGCTTCTTCGAGAAGAACCTGCCCACCGGCGCGCCGGAGTGGTTGCCCCGCGTCACGATCGGTCACAAGGCCGACCGGATCACCTACCCACTCGTCACCGGCCTCGACGCCCTCACCTATCTGGCCAACCTCGCCTCGATCGAGCTGCATGTGCCCCAATGGCAGGTGGGCGAGAGCGGCCGGCCGCTCAACCCGGACCGGCTGGTCATCGACCTGGACCCCGGGCCTGGCGCCGGACTTCGCGAGTGCTCCATTGTTGCCCTGCTGGTCAGAGACCGGCTGGCGGACGTCGGGCTGACACCGGTGCCGGTCACCAGCGGCTCCAAAGGCATGCAGGTGTATGCCGCGCTGCCGGGCATCCACAGCAGCGACGACATGAGCGCCCTCGCGCAGCAACTGGCCAAGGAGCTCAGTGCCCAGCTGCCCGACCTCGTGGTGTGGCGGATGACCAAGTCGCTGCGCCCGGGCAAGGTGTTCCTGGACTGGAGCCAGAACGTCGCCGTGAAGACGACGATCAGCCCCTACTCCCTGCGGGCTCGGCCGGCGCCGTTCGTAGCCACCCCCCGCACCTGGGCAGAGGTGCAACGCGGCGCGGCCGACGGCGGCCTCGAGCACGCGACCCTCGACGAGGTGCTCGAACGGGTCGAACGCCTCGGGGATCTGGCCGAGCCGCTGTTGCAGGCACCCGGCACGAGCGATAGCGGTTGACTACCGCCTCGAGCTGCGGACGAAGCTGCCCTGCCCGGATATGCCAACGGCGGCCGTCACCCGTCGATGGGTGATAGCCGCCGTTCGCTGAGGCTAGTTCGCCTACGCGTGCGCCTTGTCGTAGGCATCCTGGACCGTGCCGGGGACCCGC
>JBIOUP010000339.1:0-5683 GCA_044867305.1 Dermatophilaceae bacterium | reverse complement strand
AGCCTCGGCGGGTGCGGAACCGCGGCGCCTAGGGACTCGACGACCTTGGGCGGCAGCCCTTCCACCAACGGCGTCCAGAACAGCCCGGGCGCGATCGTCATCACGCGGATCTTGTGTTGCGCCAGATCGCGCGCCAAGGGCAGGGTCAAGCCCACCACGCCCGCCTTGGACGCGGAGTATGCCGCCTGGCCGATCTGGCCGTCAAAGGCGGCGATCGAGGCGGTGTTCACGATGACGCCGCGTTCCTCGCCCTCGACCGGGCTGAACGCCACCATCGCCGCCGCGGCGAGGCGCACGACGTTGAAGGTGCCGATGAGGTTGATCGCGACAACCCGGCTGAACTTGCTGACCCCTGCCGGGGAGCCGTCCTTGCGAATGACCCGGGACGCCGGGGCGACACCCGCGCAGTTGACCACGATTCGCAGCGTGCCCAGCTCGACGGCTCGCTCGACCGCCCGCTGCAGGGCCTCTTCGTCCGTGACGTCAGCGGCAAGGAAGCTCGCTCGCTCGCCCAGGGAGTCGGCGATGCCCGCTCCGTCGGAGGAGTCCAGGTCGACGACGAGCACCGTCGCCCCCTCCTCGTGCAGACGCCGGACTGTGGCCAGCCCCAGGCCGGACGCTCCCCCCGTCACGAGCGCAACCGTGTTGGTGATCTGCATGCCGTCCTCCTGCGGTCGCCGCGAGCCGTCGGGTCATCCTGGCACCTCGACGCCCCCAAGGGGAGGCTCGCGCACCGGACACCTGACAAATCCAACTGACCGGTAACCAACCGGACAGGAGTAGCGTCGCGACGGGCTAGCGACCGCGAGGAGGAAACGTGAGCAGCATCTTCCGAACGAAGTCGATTGAGGCGTCCATCGCCGAGACCGAAGAGGCGGAGTACCACCTCAAGAAGCGGCTGAGCGCGCTCGACCTGACCGTCTTCGGCATCGGGGTCATCATCGGCGCCGGGATCTTCACCCTCACGGGGCGCGCCGCGGCAACCGTCGCCGGCCCCTCCATCGTGCTCTCGTTCGTCATCGCGGCCGTCGCCTGCGGGCTTGCCGCCCTGTGCTACGCCGAGTTCGCCTCGACCGTGCCAGTGAGCGGCTCGGCATACACCTTCTCGTATGCGACCCTCGGCGAGTTCGTCGCGTGGATCATCGGCTGGGACCTGCTGCTGGAGATGCTCCTCGGGGCCAGTGTCGTGGCCCAGGGCTGGTCGGCGTACTTCGGGGTGTTCTTGCAGCACTTGGGCATCACCTTGCCTCCGTCGCTTTCCTACGGGTCGCACTTCGACCTGTTCGCGTTCCTGCTGGTCCTCATCCTCACGGCGCTCGTCAGCATCGGCATCAAGGAGTCGTTGCGGGTCAACTTGGCCCTGGTCGCGGTGAAGCTGTTCGTCGTCTTCTTCGTCATCATCGCCGGCATCGGCTTCATCAACACGGCGAACTACACACCGTTTATCCCGCCAGCCCAGCCGCCGGCGGGCAGCGGAGGCTTCTGGACCGCCCCGTTGATCCAGTCGATCTTCGGGTTCACCCCGACCAACTTCGGGGTCATGGGGATCTTCGCGGGGGCGTCGCTGGTCTTTTTCGCCTACATCGGCTTCGACGTCGTGGCGACGACGGCCGAGGAGGCTCGAAACCCGCAGCGCGATCTGCCGATCGGCATCATCGGCTCCCTCGTCATCTGCACGCTGCTGTACGTCGCCGTCACCCTCGTCATCACCGGCATGGTGCCGTACGACAAGATCACTCCCACGGCATCGCTCGCGACAGCGTTCGAGTCGATGGGAAAGGGCGGCTATGCCACCCTGATCAGCGCAGGCGCCGTCGCCGGACTCACGACCGTCGTCATGACCCTGCTCATCGGATCCAGCCGTGTCGTGTTCGCGATGAGCCGGGACTGGCTGCTGCCCAAGGGGATCGGCACGACCAACCCCAAGACCGGCACTCCCGTCAAGATCACCGTGACGATCGGCATCGGCGTCGCCCTCGTCGCCGCGCTCACCCCGGTCGGCGAGCTCGAGTACATGGTCAACATCGGCACGCTGGCCGCGTTCACCCTGGTCTCGCTGGCCATCCCCGTCCTGCGCAAGCGCCGGCCGGACCTCAAACGCTCGTTCAAGGTGCCCGCCAGCCCGGTCCTGCCGTGGATCGCCGCGGCCGCCTCGATCTACCTCATGCTCACCCTGCCGGCCGAGACCTGGGTGCGGTTCATTGCCTGGATGCTCATTGGCCTGGTCATCTACTTCGCCTACGGGCGGAAGAACTCTCGCCTGGCCAAGCATGTCGTGCAGGTCGAGGTCGAGGACCTGGCCCACCACGAGCACCACGGCGGCAACCCGGCAGCAGGAGGCACCTTCTAGGTCCATGGCCCGGGCGATCAGCAAGGACACCCGGCTGTGCATCTCGCTGTCCGGCCGCCCCAGCAACATCGGCACCCGCTTTCACAACTATCTCTACCAAGAGCTCGACCTCGACTACGTCTACAAGGCGTTCACCACCGAGGACATCGTCGGCGCGATCCGGGGCGTGCGGGCGCTCGGCATTCGTGGCTGTGCGGTGTCCATGCCGTGGAAGCAGGACGTCATCCCCCTCGTCGATGCGATGGACGCCTCGGCGCAGGTCATCGAGGCGGTCAACACGATCGTCAACGACCAGGGACGGCTCACGGCATACAACACCGACTATCTGGCCGTGCGCTCGCTCCTTGGCTCACGCGCGGTGCCGACCACCGGCGTGGCGGCAGTGCTCGGCAGCGGCGGCATGGCCCGGGCCGCCCTGGCGGCGCTGCGCGACCACGGGCTCGCCGAGGGCCTCGTGGTAGCCCGCAACGAGGCCACCGGCCGCGCGGTGGCCGAAGGCTACGGCTGGGCGTGGGTGCCCTCGCTCGGCACCGCCCGCCCTCAGGTGCTCCTCAACGCCACCCCGGTCGGCATGACGCCGGCTCCTGGGGTGGCTGACCACTCGCAGCGGCTGCCCGTCGACGAGGACGTGGTATGCCGTGCCGAGGCCGTCATCGATGTGGTCGCCTACCCGGCCGAGACGCCGCTCGTGCGGCTGGCCCGCGAGCACGGCATACCGGTGATCACCGGTGCCGAGATCATCGCGCTGCAGGCCGCGGCGCAGTTCGAGCTCTACACCGGGGTCCGCCCGAGCGACGAGCAGGTCCAGCGGGCTTCGGAGTACTCGCGCGCCTGACGCTCACTCGGTTGCGCTCGGCTCCTCGATGCGCTCGGTGACGGCTGCCGCGCGACGCAGCGACCCGCTGTCTTCGTCGTCGGTCTCGGTGTCGGACGGCTCCTCCTCCTTGTGCTCATCGACATCCTCGCGCAACGCCTCGAGCTCGGGCATCAGCTCATGTCGGCGCCGGAAGGTCTCGATGATGGTGATGACCGCCGCAGCCACCGGGATGCCGATGAGTGCCCCGATCGGACCGAACAGGCCGACGCCGATGAACACCGACGCGAGCGCAATGGCCGGATGCACGTCCATGGTCCGGTTGCTCACCTTCGGGGTGAACCAGTAGCTCTCCAACTGCTGGTAGATCGTGGCGAAGATGACGATCCACAGCACGTTGATCGGCTTTTGCAGCAGGGCGAACAGGGCCGGCAGCAGCACCCCGATGTAGGTGCCGATGATGGGGATGAACTGGGCCGTGACCCCGGCGATGACCCCGAGCGGCAGCCAGAACGGCACGTCGATGGCCCAGAAGAAGATCGAGTGGGCGGTCGCCGAGAGCAGCGCGAGCACGAGCTTGGACACGACGTACCCGCCGGTCTTCTCCACGGCGATGGTCCAGACGGTCACGAGGACAGGCTGGTAACGCGGCGGCAGGTAGGAGCCGATCGTCTGGCGCAGCCGCACGCTGTCAGCGGACAGGTAGTAGGCGAAGACCAGGATGGTCACCAGGTCGAAGACGGCGGTCAGCACGGCCCCGAAGACACCCAGCAGGCCGCCGCCGTACTGCTGGGCGAGGTCGCCGATGCGTTCCGGTGTCAGCTGCAGGTTGTCGTAGATCTGGTCGATGTTGAAGCTGGTGTGGAAGGTGTCGTTGACCCAGTCGACTCCGTTGCTGACCGCGCTGGGGAAGGCGTCCTTGAGCTGGTTCACCTGACCGAGGAAGACCTGTCCGAACAGCGCGCCGAGGCCGAAACCGAGGACGATCATGGCGACGATGACAAGCGCCGAGGCCAAGCCGCGTCTCATCCCGGCCCGGATCAGCCACAGGACCATGGGCTCCATCGCGATCGACAGCAGCCAGGCCAGCAGCAGAAGGAACAGGAACCCGCTGAGCGAGCGGAACGCCCAGATGCCGACGAGCAGCAGCACCACGGACGCGACGACGCTGACGATCAGGTGCCGTGCGCTTGCCCGGGTGAACGCGACCCACTGTGGCCGTCGCTCACCCTGGCCGGCGGGCAAGCCGTATTTGGCGTTGGAGGCAATGGAGCGGTGCTGGCTCACCTCGTCACTCTAACCGCGGTATGCCGGTTTCCTGGCGCCAGCTCTCATGCGCTGCGGGCCTTCGAGCAGGCCGGCACAGGGAACCCAGGGTTTTAGATCAACCACCGGAGCCGGGGCTCGACTGGGAGCGGTCGTTGGCCACCGGAGCCGGGCGCTGGGTCGCGGCGCGGACCTGACCGCTGCTCAGGGTGGCCTCAGGGTCGACGCAGGTGAGTTCCTGATGGTGCACGCGGCGCAGCCCGAGGAGGCTGGTGGTGTACCCGAACGAACCATCCAGCCGCACCAACAGCCACCTCACCAGCGGACACCCAGAAGGAACCGAGATGAACCAGCTGCATGCCAACTTCGCCAGCAACGGCCTCGTGAGGCCACGCCAAGACCGGCTGCTTGCCGGCGTCTGCTCGGGCATCGGTCGGCGCTTCGGCGTCGAGGCGTGGCTGGTCCGGGTCCTCTTCATCCTCGCGTGCATCGTGCTGCCCGGCTCGCAGCTCATCGTGTACCCGATCCTGTGGGTGCTCATGCCCGAGGAACCACGCGAAGCGGTGCGCCAGACCGTGCTGGTCGGGCCCGAGCCGGCCTACCCGGCCCACGCGCAGCGCTGATCCGGCCCGGCAACGGCGGGCGGCGAGCGCCGCCACGACATCGGGCGGCGAGACCTGCCGCGAGATGCAGAAGCCCCGGCCGGTCCGGCCGGGGCTTCTGTCTGGCGAGAGCCCGCTACTCCCCGCTCAGGAGGCGATGGACCTCGGAACTCCGGTATCGACGATGCCCACCAAGGGTTCGTATGGCCGTGAGCTTTCCCGCCTTCGCCCACCGCGTCACCGTCTTAGGGTCCACCCGGAAGAGGGTCGCGACCTCTCCGGGGGTAAGCAGCTTGTCTGCCTCTCCCGTCGGTGAGGACATATATTCTCCCATTCAATCGGACGGTTCAGATGTCGAACCGTGGTCCGGCAAGTCGCCGGACCCAGCAATCACTGTCGCACGATTCGGGGCCTCCGTGCGGCTTTTCCCCAATCTTCTGCCCCCTTGAATGCGGGTTTCCCGCCCCGCGGGGGCCGGCGGGGACAGATTCCGGGGTCCGTGATGCGGCCAAGGTCCTCCCTACCGGACGTCGGACAGATGCCTCAACGTCAGGTAGCGTTGTCCCCACGACACACACACATATCCCGGGGCCGCTGCGCGGAGGCCCGGCGAATCGCGACCACTGGTCGTGACCGCCGGGTGCGATGCCG
>JBIOUP010000338.1:0-6813 GCA_044867305.1 Dermatophilaceae bacterium | reverse complement strand
ACCGAGCGCTCCGCCGACGTGGTCCGCGCCGGGGTCGGTCAGGTCATGGAGGGCCGTCGCGTCTTCGTCGAGTTCACCGTCGAGGAGAACCTGCGCGTGGGCGCGCACACCGTCGGCACCAAGGACCCGGCGGGCAAGTTCGAGCGGATCTACACGATGTTCCCCGTGCTGGCCGACCGTCGCGGCCAGTATGCCGGGTACCTCTCCGGCGGCGAGCAACAGATGCTCGCGATCGGGCGAGCGATGATGGCCGAACCGAGCTATCTGCTGCTCGACGAGCCCAGCCTGGGCCTGGCGCCGAAGATCGTCGAGCAGATCCGCGACCTCATCGTCGAGGTCAGCGCCGCGGGCACCGGCGTGCTGCTCATCGAGCAGAACGCCGCCATGGCCCTGTCGATCGCCCATCACGGGTACGTCATGGAGCACGGAATGACGGTGCTGGACGGGCCCGCCGAGAAGCTGCGCGGGGATCCTGACGTGCAGGAGTTCTACCTCGGCATCAACACCGAGCGCGGCTCCCTTCGCGACGTCAAGCACTACAAGCGCCGTAAGCGGTGGCTGTCGTGACTGACGCGCCGCTCCTTCAGGTCACCGACCTCGTGCTCTCCTTCGGCGGCAACACCGTCCTGGACCAGGTCTGCTTCGACGTGCGCCACGGGGAGCTGTTCGCCATCATCGGCCCCAACGGCGCCGGCAAGACCTCGGCGTTCAACTGCATCTCGGGGGTCTACCGGCCCGACTCGGGCGCCATCACCCTGCGCGGCGAGTCGCTGGTGGGGCAGCGGCCCGACCGGATCGCCGCCAAGGGCATCGCGCGCACCTTCCAGAACATCGAGCTGTTCGCCAATCTCACGGTCCTGGAGAACCTGCTGCTCGGGCGCCACGGCGCGACCCGCTCCAGCTGGTGGGAGGCGATGGCCTGGCTGCCGCACGCCAGCCGGGCCGAGTATGCCGCGCGACGGCACGTCGAGGACATCGTCGACTTCCTCGACCTCGAGTCGGTGCGTCGGATGCCGGTCGGCATCCTGCCGTACGGAATAAAGAAGCGGGTCGAGCTGGGCCGGGCCCTCGCGATGGACCCCGTCCTGCTGCTGCTCGACGAGCCCGTCGCGGGGATGAACGCCGAGGAGACCGAGGACATGGCCCGGTTCATCCTCGACGTGCGCACCGAGCTGCAGTTGGCGATCGTGCTCGTCGAGCACGACATGCGCCTGGTCATGGACCTGGCCGACCGGGTGATGGTGATCGACTTCGGGCGCCGGATCGCGCTGGGTACCCCCGAGCAGGTCCAGCGTGACCCGGCGGTGATCGCCGCCTACCTCGGTGGCGCGACCACCGAGGTGGTGTCCGACTTCGCTGAAGCGGTCAGGCCGGCCGGCATACCGCTCGACAGTAACGGCGGGCAGGCATGAGCACCGTGACCCGGAGCCAGGCGCCCCCGGACTCCACCGGGCCGGGCGAGCCGGTCCGTTACCTCATCGACCTACTTCGCGAGGCCGCCGCCGAGGTCGGCGACGCGGTCGCATTCCGCGACAAGCGCTTCGGCCTCTGGGCGAACGTCACGTGGGGGGACTACCTCGCGAACGTCGAGCGGTTCGCCTTCGGGCTCGCCGCCCTGGGCGTGCGGGCCACCGATCGGGTCGCCATCCAGTCCGAAAACCGGCCCGAGTGGCTGTATGCCGATCTGGCCGCCAACGCACTGCGGGCGGCGATCGTCGGGTTCTACCCGACCAACCCGCTTGCCGAGGTCGAGTATCTGCTCGGCGACTCGGGGGCGCGAGTGCTTGTCGCCGAGGACCAGGAACAGGTGGACAAGGCCATGGCCGTCATCGACCGGGTGCCCACCCTGGAGTGGGTCGTGTACCTGGACGGGCGTGGCCTCACCGGCGAGGACCCACGGCTGCTGTCCGTCGACGAGATGATCTGCCGAGGCACGGCATACCGGGACCAGCACCCGGACCTGCTCGAGCAGGCCGACCGCTCGCGCACCCCGGACGACCTGGTGACTCTCATCTACACGTCGGGGACGACCGGACCGCCCAAGGGCGCCATGCTGAGCGCCCGCAACATCTCGTTCTGCAGCAGCGTGTTCGGCGCCTCCGACGGCATGTTCGGCGGCCGGGGCCTGCAGCACGACGACGTGCTGCTGTCCTACCTTCCGCTCTCCCACGTCGTCGAACGCGCGGTGACCACCTGGTGCGGGGTGCGCAACCGCACCGTCGTGCACTTCGCGGAGTCCATCGACACCGTGGTCGCCGATCTCGCGGAGGTGCAGCCCACGGTCCTGTTCGCCGTCCCGAGGAGCTGGGAGAAGATCGAAGCCGGCGTCGCGATCAAGATGGCGAACGCGACGTGGGCCAAGCGCACGGCATACCAGGCCTCGCAGCGCATGGGCGCGAGGGTGGCGCAGCAGCGACTGCGCGACGGGGGCCGCCTCTCGCCATCGTCGCGCACCCTCTCGGCGCTGGCGTGGCTGCTGGTGAACCGCAAGCTGCGTCGTCACCTCGGGCTGGCCAAGGTGCGCCAGGCGCTGTCCGGCGCAGCCCCCATCTCGACCGACGTGCTGACCTTCTTCCTCGGGATGGGCGTGGTCATCCACGAGGCGTACGGCATGACCGAGAACTCCGCCGTGGCGACGGCGAACGTGCGGGGCCGGGTGCGGATCGGCACGGTCGGTGAGCCGCAGCAGGGCATCGAGCTGCGCCTCGACGAGACAACCGGCGAGGTGCTCACACGCCACCCGGGCAACTTCCTGGGCTACTGGCGAAAGCCCGAGGCCACGGCGCAGATCCTCGATTCCGATGGCTGGCTGCACACCGGCGACGTCGGCGAGTGGGTCGAGGGCAGCCACGTGCGCATCATCGACCGGATCAAGGACATCATCATCACCTCGGGCGGCAAGAACATCTCCCCCAGCGAGATCGAGAACGCCCTCAAGGCTTCGCCGTACATCCGCGAGGCAGTCGTCATCGGCGACCAGCGCCCGTTCCTCACCGCGCTCATCGGGATCGAGTTCGACACCGTTGCCGACTGGGCTTCGCGCCATCGGATCGAGTACACGACCTACCGCGACCTGTCGGGCAAGCCGCAGACCGTGGAGCTGGTCGCCGAGGTCGTGCGCGACGTCAACAGCCGCTTCGCGCGCGTGGAGTCGGTGCGCAAGTTCCGGATGCTGCACAAGGAGCTCGACCACGAGGACGGCGAGCTCACCGCCACCCAGAAGCTGAAACGGGGGCCGTTCGCCGCCAAGGTGGCTCACCTTGTCGAGGACATGTACGCCGGCCGCAACGAGTATGCCGGTGCCGACCTGGGGAGGGGCGGATGAGTCAGCTGCTCTCGGCGGTTCTCACCGGCCTGGGTCTCGGCGCGGTGTACGCGCTCATCGCGGTGAGCTTCGTCGTCATCTACCGCGCCACGGGGGTGCTCAACTTCGCCCAGCCGGGTCTGCTCATTCTCGGCACCTACTTCGCCAGCTGGTTCGCGGTCGACGCGGGGCTGCCGTTCCTGGTCTCGGTGCCGCTGGCCATGGCGGTCGCCGCCTTCATCGCCGTGGTGGCCGAACGGATCGCGATCCGGCCGATGGTGGGCCGGCCGGTGTTCTCGACCGCTCTCGTCACGGTCGGCCTGTTCACCGTCCTGCTCATCGTTGCCTTCCGCCTCTTCGACTCCAAGCCCCGCACGGTCGAAGACCCGTGGCAGCTGAACACGTTCTGTCTGGTGCAAGGCGACGGGCAGTGTGCCGTGCAGGTGTTCCACAATACGGTCGGGCGGTTCGTCATCGCCATGGCGGTGCTCGCAGCGCTGGGGTGGTGGCTCACCCGCTCGCGCGTTGGCGTCGCCATGCGGGCCACGTCGCTGGACCAGGAAGTCGCCATGGCCCAGGGCATCGACGTCGGCCGGATGTTCTCGCTGTCGTGGGCGCTCGGCGGCGCGCTGGTCGCGCTCGGCGGTGTGCTGCTGGCCGCCAACGGCTCAGTCGTGCAGGCGACCGACGCAGTGTTCGCCCTCGTGGCGCTGCCGGCGATCATTCTCGGGGGCATCGACTCGCTCAAGGGAGCGCTCGTCGGTGGCCTGCTCATCGGGGTGGTCTCCTCCCTCACCAGCGCCTACCAGCCGATCTACGCGCCCTGGCTCGGGCCGAACTTCGAGAACGTCGTGCCCTATCTCGTCATGATCCTCGTCCTGCTCATCCGGCCCTACGGGTTGTACGGCACCGAGGAGGTGCAGCGGGTATGACGGCGCCCCGAGCACAGTCCGACGAGCGGCGCGCCACCGCTGCGCTGACTGGTGCCGCGCGGGAACTGGTGTGGAGCTCGCACTCCGCCTCCGTGGCCGGGCCGGTCAGACGGGGCCGCCCGCGGGTCTACACCAGGTATGCCGCCGACCAGGCGCTGCTCGAGACGCCGGCCAAGCGCTGGTGGGCCCTCGGGCTACTCGTCGCGGGGCTGGTTGCTCCCTACCTGGTCTCGGCGAACGTCACCCATGTGCTGTCGCTCGCCATGGTCTACGCGATCGCGGGGATCGGTTTGAACCTGCTCACCGGCTACAGCGGCCAGATCTCGCTGGGCCATCCGTTCTTCATGGCCCTGGGTGCCTACACCGCCGCAGCCGTCTCGGGCCGGCCCGGCAGCGTCGTCTGGGGACTGCAGCTCGACCTCGGCGTCGGGCTCGTTGCCGCCGCCGTGGTCCCCGCGGTCGTCGGCCTCGTCGTCGCGCCGCTGGCGACCCGGGTGCGCGGTCTGTACCTGGCCGTGCTCACCCTGGGGTTGCTCATGCTCGGCCAACAGCTGTTCAAGCAATGGGGTGCGCTCACCGGAGGCTCCGGAGTAGGGCGCTCAGTGGCACTGCCGGTGCTCTTCGGGACGGACCTGTCCTTCACGTATGCCGTAGGGCCCCTTCTTGTCACCAAGGACACTTCGCTCTACCTGCTCTGCTTCACGCTGCTCGTCCTGCTCGGGGTGGCGGCGCGCAACCTGGCCCGCAGCCGCACCGGCCGGGCGTTTGCCGCGGTGCGCGACCGCGACATCGCCGCCGAGCTCATGGGCGTCTCGCTGCTGCGCACCAAGACGCTCGCGTTCATGCTGTCCTCGGCATACGCAGGGGTCGGTGGCGCGCTGTTGTCCATCCTCGTCGGGCGGATCGCCCCCGAGCAGTGGGACCTGTTCCTGTCCATCACCATGCTCGCCGTCGTCGTCATCGGCGGTGTCGCGACCATCTCGGGCTCGGTCATCGGGGCGGGCTTCGTCGTGCTACTGCCGAGGCTGCTGGAGTGGGCGGCACCGGCTCTGCCCTTCGTCAGCACCGGGACCGGTGGACTGCTGTCGGTGTTTCAGCTGCAGACCCTGCTCTTCGGCGTCCTCATCATCCTCTTCCTCACCCTCGAACCCCGAGGTCTGTTCGGGCTCTGGCAACGGGTGCGGACCTACTTCACCACCTGGCCGTTCAGCTACTGACAACGCTCGCCGCACCGACACGCCAAGGACCCACACGGCATACCTCACCTCTAGGAGATCCGATGATCCAGAGCCGAACCAGCCGAGTTGTGACGGCGCTGTGCGCAGCCGGTGCCCTCGTCCTGACCAGTTGCTCGCAGGTCAGCAACCAGTCCTCGTCGACCGCCGGTACGTCGGGAGCGATCACCATCGGACCCGGTGTCACCAAAGAGCCGTGCCCCAAAGCGGTCGACAAGTCCCACGGCTGCATCTACCTCGGGGTGCTGTCCGACCTCAGCGAAGGCCCGTTCGCCGCGCTCGCCACGGTCATCACCGAGGCCCAGCGGGGCTACTGGAAGAAGGTCAACGAGAGCGGCGGCATCTCCGGCTACGAGGTCGACCTGGAGGCCAACACCAAGGACACCAAGTACCAGGCAGCCGAGCATGCGGCGGCATACCAGCAGATCAAGGGCAACATCCTGGCCCTGGCGCAAACCCTGGGGACGGTCAACACCGCGGCGATCCTGCCGGACATGGACGCGAACGACATCGTCGGCGTGCCCGCCTCGTGGTGGTCTGGCTACAACTTCAAGGAGAACGACAAGGGGCTCATCCTGGAGGTCGGCTACTCCTACTGCACCGAGGCCATGGTCGGCCTGGACTGGTACAGCGAAAAGAACTCCAAGCCCACGTCGGTGGTGGCCGTTGGCTATCCCGGTGACTACGGCGGTGACTCGGCGGCCGGAGTGAAGCAGTGGGGCGAGATCAACGGGGTCTCCAACATCACCGTGGTGCCCACCGGGCCCAACCAGGTCCGCGGCAACCAGGACGCCGTCGTGGCGGCCGTGAAGAGCGCCAACCCGAGTGTCGTCGTGCTGGCCGTCGGACCGGCCGAGAACGCCGAGATCATCGGCAAGCTCGTGGCCGGCGGGTATCAGGGCCGGTTCATGGGCTCGCTGCCGACGTGGAACCCGGCGCTGCTCAAGAGCGCCGCCGCTGATGCCATCGTAGCCAAGTACAACCACATGTCCCCGACCGAGCAGTGGGACGGCCCGAGCGCCGGCGTCACGGCCATGAAGGCCTCACTCGGCGACAAGCTGCCGACCAACAACGGGTACGTCATCGGCTGGGCGATGAACTACCCGATGCACGCAGTGCTGACTCAGGCCGCCAAGAACGGCACCCTGACTCGGGCCGGCGTGCGCAAGGCGGTCGACGGGCTCAGCGTCACCTTCGACGGGATGGCGCCGAAGGTGACCTACGGCGGGGACGGCAAGTCGGTGGCTGCCTCCGGGATGATCGTGAGCAACCCCGACAAGGCGGTTGCGATGGGACTGAAGGCAACCGGCAGCTTCTACCAGGGCACGACGTTCGGGAAGGC
>JBIOUP010000337.1:0-4808 GCA_044867305.1 Dermatophilaceae bacterium | reverse complement strand
CAGACGACCCCATGCTCATCTTCGATCTCACCGACCAGATCCGCGAGACCATCCAGCAGACCCTGTATTCGCTGCTGTCGCTTCGCCGGACCGTCTTCTCCTAGCGCTGCCACAGAAGATGGGTGAGATCCGGATCACATTGATCGGCCGCGCTGGGTGCCACCTGTGCGACGACGCGGAGTCGGTCATCGAACGGGTGGCCACAGAACTTGGGGTCGGCTGGACCAAGGTCTCCATCGATGACGACCCTGATCTGCACGAACAGTACTGGGAGAGAATCCCCGTCATCCTCGTCGACGGACGTCCGCACACGTTCTGGCGGGTATCCGAGGACCGGCTTCGAAAGGCGCTCACGTCCTGACACGACTTTGTGCCGCCCTTCACAAACGCATACGCTGTCGCCGAGGGCGCCCGGCGCCGTCGCCTAGCCAGGCGTGTGATAGGCGAGCCAAGCCAGCCCCGATCGAGTCAGCGCGTAGCGAAGAAGGACTAGTGACGTGGCCGTGACCCGCCCGTGAGTGCGCACCCAGCGCGGACCCGCGACATCCCGGTCGCAACGGTGTCCCGGCTGCCGCTCTACCTGCGGGCCCTGACCGAGTTCACCGCCCGCGGCATCGTGTCGCTGTCGTCGGAGGAGCTGGCGACCGCCGCAGGGGTCCGCTCCACCCAGCTGCGCAAGGACCTGAGCCACCTGGGCTCGCACGGTGTCCGGGGCGTCGGCTACGACCCGGCACGGCTGACCGAGGACATCGCCGCCGTCCTGGGGTTGAGCCGCGACTGGCCGGTCGCCATCGTCGGCATGGGCAACCTCGGCCGAGCCCTAGCGGCATACTCCGGCTTCGCGACCGAGGGCTTTCGCCTGGTCGCCCTGCTCGACCACGACCCGGCCGTCATCGGCCAACGCATCGGGTCGCTGGTCGTGTCGGCCATGCCGGCTCTTCCGGAGCTGGTCCGACGCCATGGGATCGCCATCGGGGTCATAGCGACGCCGTCGGCTTCAGCGCAGTCCGTCGCGGACGCCTTCGCGGCAGCCGGGGTCCAGGCGTTGCTCAACTTCGCCCCGACGACGGTCGCGGCGACACCTGATGTGACGGTGCGGCGCGTCGACATCGCGACCGAGCTGCATGTGCTCGCGTTCCACCGCGAGCAGCAGCGACTCGCCGACGTGGGGGTGGCCGGATGAGCGTCCTCGTGCTGGGCCTTTCCCACCACTCCGCACCGATGGCGCTGCTGGAGCGGGTCAGCCTCGATCCGGAGGCCACCGAGCGGCTGGCCCACCGCGTCGCCGCCGCCGAGGCCGTCGAGGGCGCGGTCGTGCTGAGCACCTGCAACCGCCTCGAGGTGTATGCCGGCGCGCTGACCTTCCACGGCGCCCTCACCTCGATGGGTGAGGCGCTGGCTGCCGAGAGCGGCGTGGCGCTGGAGGCCCTGCACGAGCACCTCTATGTGCACTACGAGGACCGAGCCGTGGCGCACGCGTGCGCGGTTGCCGCGGGCCTGGACTCGATGGCCGTCGGCGAGTCGCAGATCCTCGGCCAGCTGCGCGAGGCCTACCGAACCAGCCAGCGCGCCGGCCTGGTGCCCGAGGAGCTCGGTTCCGTCCTGCGGCACGCCCTGCACGTCGGCAAGCGTGCCCACGCCGAGACCGGCATCGACCGGGTCAGCCACTCCCTCGTGCAGGCCGGTCTCGCGGCCGCCGCCCGCTCGGTGGGACCGATCGAGCGCTCCGAGGTCCTCGTCCTGGGGGCCGGCGGCATGAGCGGTATGGCCGCGGCGACCGTGGCCGCCCTGTCCCCGCGGCGCCTGGTCATCGTCAGCCGGACCAGCCCCAGGGCGCAGCGCCTGGCGGAGGCCACCGGAGGCGTCGCCCGCCCGATGGCGCAGCTGGACGAGGCGCTAGCCGCGGCCGACATCATCCTCAGCTGCACCGGAGCGGTGGGGCATCTGGTCAGTGCCGAGCAGGTGGCGGATGCCCGGGCCCGCGCCGGTCGCACCCGCCAGCAGGTCTTCCTGGACCTGGCCATGCCGCACGACATCGACCCGGGAGCAGGCGCCATCACTGGGGTCGAGGTCATCAACCTGGAGGACCTGGGCAACCGGCTCGCCGAGGAGTCGGGTGGGCGCGCAGTCCCCGAGGTGCAGGAGGTGACTGATCTGGTCACGGCCGAGGTCGCCGAGTACCTCACCCGACGGCTGGCCAAACGGGTCACCCCCACGGTCGCCGCGCTGCGGGCGCGCGCCGCCGAGGTCGTGGATGCCGAGCTCGCGCGGCTGGACCAGAAGGCGCCCGGGCTGGACGAGGCCCTCCGGCTGGAGGTGCACCAGGCCGTGCACCGCATCGTCGACAAACTGCTCCACACGCCGACGGTGCGGATCAAGCAGCTGTCGGTCGACGGTCGTACCGGCGACTACGAGACCGCCCTTCGAGAGCTGTTCGACCTGGACCCCAACGACGTGGCCGCGGTCTGCGTCCCGCCGGAGTCGACGGCCCTCGACCCCACCCTCTGGGGCGGGCCGCTCGGAGGCCGGCGATGAGCGTCCTGCGCCTCGGCACCCGCGGCAGCGTCCTGGCCCGGTCCCAGTCCGGCTGGGTGGCCGAGCGGCTCCGCGCCGCCGGCCACGAGGTCACGCTCGTCCTCGTCCAGACCGAAGGTGACGAGCGCTCCACTGAACCGCTGACCAGCATGGGCGGCGCGGGCGTCTTCGCCGCGGCGCTGCGCCGAGCCGTCCTGGCCGGAGAGGTGGACCTGGCGGTGCACTCGCTCAAGGACCTCCCGGTGGACCCGGAACCAGACCTGGTCCTCGCCGCGGCGCCGGAGCGCGAGGATCCCAGAGACGTCGTGGTGTCTCGGGACAACCTCGTCCTGGGCGAGCTGCCCAGCGGCTCGGTCGTCGGTACCGGCTCACCGCGACGGGCCAGCCAGATCGCCGCTTTGGACCTGGGCCTGCAGGTCCGCGACATTCGCGGGAACGTCGACACCCGGCTGCGCCTGGTCGCCGAGGGCCGCTACGACGCGGTGGTGCTCGCCCGGGCCGGGTTGGCCCGGCTCGGGCGCCTCGACGCCGTTGCCGAGACGCTCGACCCGCTGCAGATGCTGCCCGCCCCCGGTCAGGGCGCGCTCGCCGTCGAGTGCCGCGCCGACCGCTTCGACGTGCGGGCGGCCGTCGCGCCGTTGGACGACCCGGACACCCGGGCGACGGTGACCGCGGAGCGGGCCTTGCTCGCCGCCCTGGAGGCCGGCTGCACCGCACCGATCGGCGCGCTCGCCGAGGTCGTCGAGGGCGAGAACGGGCTGGAGTTGTCGCTGCGGGCCTACGTCGGCATGATTGACGGCTCCGCCGGTCTGCGCCGCTCGATGGTCGGAGCGACCGATGCGCCCGAGGGCCTCGGCCAGCGGTTGGCCGCCTTACTGCTCTCCGACGGCGCCGGCGCCCTTGTGCGGGGCGACCCCGCGGACCCAACCATCAGCCCGCCCCCGTCCCCCGCCCCACTGAAGACCCGGGAGCCCGCCTCGTGAACCAGTCTCCCCGCAGCATGAGAAGACCCGCCCACGTCAGAGTGGCGTTCGTCGGCGCCGGGCCAGGCGACCCCGGGCTCATGACGGTCCGCTCGAGGGAGCTGCTCGACGCTGCCGATGTCGTGGTCATCGACCAGGTGAGCCGCGAGGAGGTCGTCGCTCCGCGCGCGCGATTCGTGATTCAGATCTGTCGCTGGTGTGCGTCGGCACGCCGAGCAATCAGAACGGCAGCTTGCACCTGCGTCACGTCGAGCAGGTTTGTCGTGAGATCGGATCGGCACTAAAAACGAAGAGCAACCGCCACGTGGTTGTGATTCGCAGCACGATGCTGCCGGGCACGATACAGAACACCGTCGTACCTGCCCTGGAAGAAACATCCGGAAAGAAAGCCGGAACGGATTTTGGTATCTGCATCAACCCGGAGTTTCTGCGCGAAGGCTCCTCGCTGAAGGATTACCATTCGCCGCCGTTTACGCTCATCGGCGCTGACGACGAAGACACCGTCGCGGCAGTGCGCAGCCTTTACGCAAACATCAACGCGCCGGTGTTTGTAACGTCGCTGAAGACAGCGGAGATGGTGAAATATGTTTGCAATTGCTTCCACGCGCTCAAGGTGAGCTTTGCAAATGAAATCGGAAACATCTGCAAGGCATTGGAGATCGACAGTCATGAAGTGATGCACGTGTTCTGCCAGGACACGAAACTGAATCTCTCGCCTTACTACCTGAAACCGGGGTTCGCGTTTGGTGGCTCGTGTCTGCCGAAGGATCTGCGCGCCATCAACTACAAAGCAAAAGAGCTCGACGTCGAAGTGCCCGTGCTTTCGTCCATCCTGCCGAGTAATCGATTGCAGATCGAGCGGGCTGTGGAGATGGTCGTGCGGAGCGGCAAGAAACGCGTGGGTGTACTCGGTTTCAGTTTCAAAGCGGGAACTGACGATCTCCGCGAATCACCGATGGTGACGCTCATCGAAACACTGATTGGCAAGGGATTCGAGTTGACGATTTACGACCGCGACGTTTCGCTCGCCAGGCTCGTGGGCGCCAACAAGGAATACATCGAGCGCGAGATACCTCATATTTCGAAACTGATGAGAGACACGATCGAGGGCGTATTGAGTGATTCCGACATCGTGATTATCGGCAATCAGGCAGAGGAGTTTCGGGGCGTAGCCGAGCAGCTGCGAGAGGACCAGCAGCTCGTCGATCTCGTCCGTCTCTTTGATGGCCGCACCTCTAATGAAAACTATCAAGGCATTTGTTGGTAACGCCGAAGGCGTTGGCTAATTCC
>JBIOUP010000336.1:0-4533 GCA_044867305.1 Dermatophilaceae bacterium | reverse complement strand
GCGTGCTCGGCTTTGCAGACGATGGCGCCCGAGCGCGGACCGCGCAGGACCTTGTGCGTGGTGAACGACACGACATCGGCATAAGGCACCGGGCTCGGGATGGCGCGACCCGCGACGAGCCCGATGAAGTGCGCCGCGTCGACCCAGAAGATGGCGCCGACCTCGTCACGATGGCGCGGAAGCGGGCGAAGTCGATGAGGCGCGGGATCGCGGAGCCGCCCGCGAGGATGACCTTGGGGCGGTGCTCCTTGGCGAGCACCTCGACCTGGTCGTAGTCGATGTCCTCGGTGTCCTTGTCGACGCCGTAATGGACCGGGTTGAACCATTTGCCGGAGAAGGAGACCTTCGAGCCGTGGGTGAGGTGCCCACCGTGGGGCAGGCTCATCGACAGCAACGTGTCACCGGGCTTGAGGAAGGCGCCGTACACCGCCTGGTTGGCGCTGGCCCCGCTGTGTGGCTGCACATTGGCGTGGTCGGCCTCGAAGAGCGTCTTGCAGCGCTCGACGGCGATCCGCTCGGCCTTGTCGACCTCGGAGCAGCCGCCGTAGTAGCGCCGGCCCGGGTAGCCCTCGGCGTACTTGTTGGACAACGTCGACCCGAGCGCGGTCAGCACGGCCGGCGAGGACAGGTTCTCGCTGGCGATGAGCTGCAGCCCGCTACGGATACGGTCCAGCTCCGAGAGCAGGACGCCGGCGATCTCGGGGTCGAAACTGGACAGGGCGGCGAAGTCGGAGCCGTAGAAGGAGTTCTCGCTCATGGTGGTCTCTCCAGCCTGGTGGGACGGCGCGAGTTCCACTGTATGCCGTGCCGTCGCCTCTGACACGGCGTGCCGTTAGTCCAGGAAGGGGTTGACGACCCGCACGCCCCCGGACACCGATGCGCCGACGAGCTGGCGTCGCCGATACCTCCACGGTGGCATCAGGGGCGGCGGCGGCTTCCGGCGATCCGCGGTCCGCGGCGAGGGCCGGGGCGGGGGTGAGTCTGGGTGCCAGCGTGTGCTGCGCCGGACGTCGGCTCGGTCCGCTCGGGCGGGGGCTCCGTCGGCAGCTCCGTTGGCCCGGATGCTGGCCGAGTCAGCTCGGCGGTCGTGTTGCGGGCAGCCAGAACGGCTGTGTCGATGGCCGCCCGGCCCAATGGCCCCTCGCGCACGATAACCGGCGCCTCTCCGGTGCAGTCGACGATGGTCGAGGCGGTGGTGGAGGTGCTCGGACCGCCGTCCAGGTAGGCCCCGACGGCCTCGCCCAGCTGTTCGAGCGCCCCGGCGGCCGTCGTGGCCGCTGGGGTTCCGGTTCGGTTCGCGCTCGTGACCGCCATCGGGCCTACCGCTCGGAGCAGCTCGAGTGCGGTCTCGTCGGCAGGCATCCGCACGGCAACCGTGCCGTTGGTGTCCCCGAGGTCCCATAGCAGCGAGGACTGCGCCCTCAGCACGATAGTCAGCGGGCCGGGCCAGAACCGCTCGATGAGGGCCCGGGCGTACTCGGGCACATCACGGGCCAGGCCGTCGACGGTCCGCGGGTTCGGCACGAGGACCGGCGGCGGCATCTCCCGACCCCGTCCCTTCGCCGCGAGCAGGGCGGCCACCGCTTCGGCGTTGAACGCGTCACAACCCACGCCGTACACCGTGTCCGTAGGCAAGACGACCAGCCCGCCGGCGCCCACGACGTCCACGGCCTGCGCAACCGCGCCCGAACGCCCTTGTGCGGTCGTACAGTCGAACACCTCGCTCATTGATCGACAGCCTAGCTGTGATCGAACCGAGCCGGTCGGTTGCTTCGGGCCGCGGGCGAAGCAGCCCTTCCGCTACTCTCGCGGTCGCAGGTCGGCCTCGGAGGCAGGCCACCGAGGTGCAGACCGCCGCGCCACGACCACCCGCGGGCGCCCGGTCAGGTCCGGGTAATCGATCGCCGACTCCCACTCCGGCGCGGCGCCCAGCGCTAACACCAGGGCGCCGCCCTGCACCTCGCCGTGTTCCATGACCAGCCGCCCGCCGGGCCGCAGCAGGGCGGCCGCGCGCGCCGCGAACGCGAACGGCAGGACCAGCCCGTCCACGCCGCCGCCGTATAACGCCAGCGAAGGGTCGTGGTCACGCACCTCGGGGTCAACCGGCTGCGCTTCGGCCGGGATGTATGGCGGGTTGCACGTCACGACATCGACACGGCCGACCAGCGCCTCGTATGCCGTGCGCGCGTCGCCCAGGTCCAGCTGGACATCCAGCCCGAGTCGCTCCCGGTTCGCCTCGGCCCAGGCGTGGGCCTGCCGGCTGCGCTCGACGGCATACACAGTGGCCGCGGGGCACTCGCTCTTGAGCGCGAACGCGATGGCGCCTGACCCGCTGGCCAGATCGACGACCACGGGTGCAGCGAGGCCCCCGAGCGCCTCGAGGGCCAGCTCGACCAGCACCTCGGTCTCCGGGCGGGGCAAGAAGACGCCTGGGCCCACCGACAGGGTGAGCCGGCGGAAGTGCGCTTCTCCGGTCAGGTGCTGCAACGGAACTCGCCGGCAACGCTCGGCGACCAGGTCGGCATACTGCTCGGGCACGGGGCGCCCGCCCAGGACCAGCAGCCGCCGGGCCTCGGACACCTCCACCCCCAGGACGTGCGCGGCGAGCACGAGCGCGTCCACGGGAGCGCTGGCGACGCCGGCCTGCGCCAGCTGGTGGGTCGCCCGGCGCACGGCCTCGCGAACATCGAGCTGGCCGACGAGCTCGAACGGGGTCACGCCGTGCTCGCGCCGGCGCCGGCCATCCGCACGGCCTCGTCGGCGTCGATGCAGGACTGGATGACCGTATCCAGCTCGCCATCCAGCACCGTGTCGAGGTTGTAGGCCTTGAACCCGGTCCGATGCTCGGCGATGCGGTTCTCCGGGAAGTTGTAGGTGCGGATCCGCTCCGAGCGGTCCACCGTGCGCACCTGGGATCGACGAGCCTCGGAAAGCACAGCGGCGGCCTGCTCCTGGGCCAGCTGACGCAGCCGGGCCTTGAGCACCCGCAGCGCGGACTCCTTGTTCTGCAGCTGGGACTTCTCGTTCTGGCAGGACACGACAATGCCGGTCGGGAGGTGAGTGATCCGCACCGCTGAGTCGGTCGTGTTCACCGACTGCCCGCCCGGCCCGGACGAGCGGTAGACGTCGATGCGCAGGTCCGTCGGTGCGAGCTCGATCTCGTCGTCGGCCTCGTCGAGGTCGGGCATGACCAGCACGCCAGCCGCCGACGTGTGGATCCGCCCCTGGCTCTCGGTCACCGGCACGCGCTGGACGCGATGCACGCCGCCCTCGTACTTCAGCCGCGCCCAGGGCGCCTCCCCTGGGCCGGCCGTCCCTTTGGCCCGCACCGCGACCCGAACGTCCTTGTACCCGCCCAGGTCGGACTCGGTCTCGTCCAGGACGTCGACCCGCCACCCGCGGCGCTCGGCATACCGCATGTACATCCGCAGCAGGTCTGCGGCGAACAGGGCCGACTCCTCGCCGCCTTCGCCGGCCTTGATCTCGAGGATGACGTCGCGGTCGTCGTCCGGATCGCGCGGCAGCAGCAGCGTGCGCAGGCGCTCCTCCGCCGCATCCACAGCGGCGGCGATTGCGGGCACCTCCTGCGCGAACGCAGGCTCCTCGCGCGCCAGCTCGTTCGCGGCCTCGAGGTCCGCACGAGCGGTGACAACGGCCCGGTATGCCGTCACGGTCGGCCCCAGCGCGGCATACCTCTTGTTGAGTGAGCGGACAAGCCCGACATCGCTGTGCACCGACGGGTCGGAGAGGCGCCGCTCCAGCTCGAGGTACTCGGCCAGCAGCGGGGCGGTGGAATCGACCAAAGCGTCGGACATCACCGGGCTCCTTCCATGACACGGCGAACGCCGGCCCCGCAGGCACCGAGACGGTGCCGGGGACCGGCGACGGGAGCGCTACTTGGCGGTCTTCTTGCCGTACCGGGCCTCGAAGCGGGCCACCCGCCCGCCGGTGTCGAGGATCTTCTGCTTGCCCGTGTAGAACGGGTGACACTGGCTGCAGACCTCGGCGTGAATGACGCCGTTCTTGGCCGTGCTGCGGGTCTCGAACGTGTTCCCGCAGGTGCAGGTCACCCGCGTCGGCCCGTAGGCGGGGTGAATGTCCTTCTTCATGGTGCTCTCCTCGATCGGTGTCCCCCTGAACAGCGCCGGGGGCCTGGGCATTCCGGTGGCTGACGGCTCAGTCGTCGTCGTCATCGAGCTTGATCGCGGACGTGCGCTGGACCTGGACGAGGAACTCGATGTTGCTCTTGGTCTTCTTGATCCGGTCGAGCAACAGCTCGATGCCCTGGGTCTCATCGAGCGCCGAAAGCACGCGGCGCAGCTTCCACATGATCTTGAGCTCATCGGACCCCATGAGGATGTCCTCACGCCGGGTGCCCGAGGCGTTGACGTCGACCGCTGGGAAGATCCGTCGGTTGGCCAGCTGCCGCGACAGCTTCAGCTCCCAGTTGCCGGTGCCCTTGAACTCCTCGAAGATGACCTCGTCCATCTTCGAACCGCTCTCGATCAGCGCCGTGGCCAAGATGGTCAGCGA
>JBIOUP010000335.1:0-13102 GCA_044867305.1 Dermatophilaceae bacterium | reverse complement strand
GCACACGCCGGCCTGGTCGCGTCGCGGCGTCTCTGTCCCTCAAGGCTTGTCAGAGGTGCGCGTTAGCGTGTTCGACATGAGCCCGCACGTCACGTACGAGTCCGCCGGTAACGCCGGCCCCACCTTGGCGGTGCCGAGACCGTCGTTCGCGAGAGCACACGCCTGTGGTGGTCCCGCCGCGGCTTCACTGTCCTTCAAGGCTTGTCAGAGGTAGGCGATAGCGTGTTCGACATGAGCCAAGAAGGTCCTCCGCTCCTGGCCGCTGAGGCCAGTGGCAGCTCCCCTGAGCGAGTTTCGCTGGCTGACGTCCGCGGTGGCGTGGCGTCGGCCCTGGGACTGCTGCGGGCGCTGCCGGCCCTGCTGTGGCAGGCGTCCGGCAGCGACTTGGGCGGACTGCTTGCGGACCTGGACGCACTGGCCGCAGTCGCGGGCGGAACTCGGGTGGCGGTCGCGGCGGAGGCGATGGAGCGTGGTGAGATCGCCGCCTCGCAGAGCGCGAACACCCGAGCCTGGGTGGCCACGCATGCGCCTTCGCTCGGGCTCGGGTCCGGTGCCGGTCAGGTGGCCAACCTGGTCGAGCAGACGCACCGTAAACCAGCGCTTGCCCCCGTGCGCGAAGCCGTGATCAGCGGGCGGTTACCGGTGCCAGTGGCACAGGTCGTGCTTGCCGAGTTCGACACGCTACGTCGGCAAACCATCCCAGAAGCTCACCACCTCGTCTTGGACGGGTTGATCCGCATCGGCTATGAAGATGGTGCCCGCGAGGTGCGCCGGCTGCGCCCAGCGCTGTTGGCCAGATACGGCGCCCCCGACGAACTCGACCGCGAGCAGGACCGGGCCGCCCGGCTGGTCGCCCTGTCGCGACCGGTATGCACCGATGACGGGGTGTGGCAGTACGGGTTCACGGCCGACGCGGAAGCCAAAGCCATCTTGGAAGCGTCGATCGGGGTGCTGTCCGCACCCTGGCACCCCGACGGCACCCCCGACCCGCGCACCACTGCGCAGCGCCGCGGGCAGGCCCTGGTCGAAGTGTGTCGGCGAGTCACCGCCGCCGCCAGGGCGGCCGGCGTCTTCGGCGGATACCCATCCACCGACGCTGCCGCCGCCGCGGGCGACCCGCACCAGACAACAGGCCACGGCAGCGCTGACCCGTCATCTCGTGAGGGCTCAAGCGCTCAGACCGAGCCGCCACCCGGAACACACCCGGGCGGCACGCGTGCGCCAACCCGGGCCTCGGACCGAGTGGCAAGCAACGAGGGCCTGCGCGGGGAGGTTCTCCAGCCGCCCTCCGGCCCAGCAAGCGACTGCGCGACGCGCGGTGTGGCGTCCGCGGGGGATCCCCGACGGACCGGCTCACCCCGGCGCGGCTCTCTCGGCAGCCACCCATCCGGCAGCCACCCACCCGGCAGAGTCCCACCCGGCAGTGACCCACCCGGCAGGAACGACGCAGACGGGTTCGACCCGGCGGCGCTGCAGGCCGCGTTGGCCGGGATGGGCGCCGGTGGGGCCAAGGCCACCCTCATGCTCACCATGCCCCTGCGCGAGCTGATCGAACGCATCGGCGCGGCCGCCGTGCTGGGCACCACCGAAGGCGACACGCTGTTGGCCCCGGAGACCGCCAGGCGGATCGCCTGTGACGCCGCCATCATCCCGGTCGTGCTCGGCAGCCACAGCGAGGTCCTCGACCTGGGCCGCACCGAACGGCTCTTCAGCCCAGCACAAGCCCGAGCGGTGCTGCTGCGTGACCGGCACTGCACCTTCCCCGGCTGTGACATCCCGGCGTTCTGGTCCCAGCTGCACCACGTCACGCACTGGGCTGACGGCGGCGCCACCGACACTCGAAACGCCGCCCTCCTGTGCACAAGGCATCACACGATCGTGCATCGCGACCGCCTCACTGCCACCATCACCCCCACCACCGTCACGTGGGACACCGTCCCCAGGAGTTATGACCGGTTCCTGCAAACTCGACAGACGCCAGCAGCATGACCGACGTCGAGCCGTGCACCTTGTGTCTCAACGGATTCGGCCGTGCCCCATCGACCCGGCAACGTGGGCGAGCCCCGCCCTCGCGGATCGTGCCGTGCCACGCGTTTGAGCGAGTTCGGCGCTGCGGCATACGCCATCCGCCCTAAGACGTCGCCACGGTCGAGGCCGGGTCGCTTGCACGAGGAGCGTCTCACCACCGGCACCACCGCCACGTTGCCATCGATCAGGGATGCCGGGCCTGCGAACATCGACTGCTCACTTGGGCCCGTCGCCGCACGGCCTCACGGATTCGGTTGGCTGCTCACTCGGGCCTGTTCGCCCGGCACGACCTCACGGACCCGGTTGGCTGCCCACTCGGGCCTATCCGCCCGGCACGACCTCACGGACCCGGTTGGCTGCGTCTCGGGGTACGCCGTGCCCACAAGCACGCTCCGGTCGGGCGCGTCGAGCTGCGGGGGACGGGTCGGAGTGGTCTCGGGCGACGGTGGTCTCGGGCGACGGTGGTCTCAGGCGACTGCGGTCTCAGGCGACTGCGGTCTCAGGCGACTGCGGTCTCAGGCGACCGCGGTCTCAGGCGACTGCCGTCTCGGGCGACTGCGAGCGTCAGCAGGCTTTGCCGGAGATCTGGTCGCTGTTGCCGCGAACGTCCCTGGCGTTCGAGATGAGCGCGTTCGCCCCGTCGGTCAAGTTCGACATCGAGTCGTTCTCGTCGCTGACCTGCTTGCGAGCCGATGCGACGGCCTGCTGGATGCTGGGCAACGCTTCGATCGGGGTGCCTTCAGCCTGGACCACGGCCTCGACCTGGTTGGTCGCGTCGGTGAGTGCCGATATCCCCGGACGACGGCCGTTGAGCAGCTGTAGGGCGGACGAGCCGTTGCCCGAGGCGGCGGAGGTGTTGGAGATGACCACGGAACGCTGCGAGAACACGACCGAACAGTTCTTCGCCGTTCCGTAGGCGTTGTCGCGCATCCGGTTGACGCTGGCTCGGGCCACACCGAGAGCGTCGTTGCCCGCCTGGATCTTGTCGCGGATGTCGGCGGGTGCCGTGAGCGCTCGTGCCTTCTCCGACAACGCATTGAGGGCGGCTGTCAATTGGGGGCTCATCGGCTGCGCCGACGCCGACGCAGCTGGTGCGCTCGTCGTCGGACTGGCCGTCGCGGTCGCCGTGGCCGCTGCCGCAGCCGCAGCCGCAGCTGCGGACGTCGGCGAGTCGCCCGGCTTGGTCTGCGCACCACCACATGCCGCGAGTGCGATGCTGCCCGACAAGGCAACAACGATCAGCACACCACGTCTCACGACCACTTCCCCCTCGTCGGCACTGACGCGCCAGCGCGGCCCAGCGACGGCCGCTGATCCCCCGCGCCCAACCCTGCGGTTGGCGTTCAAGCGTGCTGTCATTATGCCTGCTTCGCCGCGGTCGCGTGTGCCGTCCGCGAGATTTGCCGGAACCGAGTACCGGTAAAACGAAGCACGGTACTATCAAACCGCGACGTTCCGCGGCCCGGCCGCGAGGACTACGCGGGGGATGCGATCAACGGATGCGGGGGGCCTTCATTGTGAATCGGCGTTCGCTTGCCGCTGCACTGGCGCCGGCGCGTGCGCGACTCGTTCGCGGCGAGAGGATGAGGCCTGGCTACCTCGTCGTCGGCACCAAGCGGGGCGGCTCGACGTCGCTCGCCGAGTGGATCACCCGGCACCCGGAGGTGGGCGAATGTCGCTCGCAGAAGGGGACGCACTACTTCGACGTCAACTTCGGGCGCGGATGGCGCTGGTACCTCTCCCAGTTCCCGCGGATGAGCGAGGGCTATCGGATCGTCGGAGAGTCCAGCCCCTACTACATGTTCCACCCGCTGTCGCCGGCTCGCATTCATGCCGCCCTGCCAGACGTCAAGATCATCATGTGCCTGCGCGACCCAGTCGCAAGAGCTTGGTCGCACCACACGTATGAGAAGTCCCGCGGCAACGAACACCTGCCGTTCGAGCAGGCCCTCGACCTCGAGCCGAGCCGACTTCAAGACGAGCGGGCTCGGCTGGCCACCGACCCGGCTTACGACAGCACCGAATGGCGCTACCACGCCTACCTGCGCAGGGGGCACTACGCCGAAGCGCTGCAGACGTTCCAGACGCTGTTCGGCACCGATCGGGTCGTCGCCGTACAAAGCGAAGCGCTCTGGCGCGACCCGCAGGCTCAGATGAACCGAGTGTTCGAGTTCCTCGGCCTGTCACCGTTCACCCCCACTGGACTCGTCGCACGTAACGCGAACCGGCCGTACGGCGAGATGGCGCTCGAGACCGTCAACCGCCTCCAGCAGTACTACACACCGCTGAACGAGCGGCTCTACGCATTGCCGGGGATCGACTTCCGCTGGGACTACCCGGCTTCGACACCTCAGTCCGACCCAAAACCCGTCCACACACAGGCGGCTCTCGTCGCCGCGGAGGAGTAGCACCCCATGGAGATCATCGACTACCTGCGCGTCGCGCGGGAGCGGCGGCGAGTCCTCATTCTCGTCCCTTTGCTGGCGACGTTGCTCGCCGCGGCGTTCGTGCTGCTGTCGCCGCGCCAGTACACCGCCACAGCCACCGTCACGACCAGCTCGCTGGTCGGGGGCGCGGGCAGCCCGTATGCCGGTACGCAGGGCGCTGCCCAGTTCGTCGGCGCCTTCACCGCCGCGGCGGCTAGCCCGCAGACCAAGGCAGCCGTGCAGACGGCCACCGGCGTCAGCCCAGCCGAACAGACCGCAGGGATCGACGTCGAGCCGGTCAGCTCGAACAGCAGCGACATGAAGGTCACGTACGTCGGCACGGACCAGGACAAGGTCGAAGGCGTCGCCCGCGAGACGTCCAAGGGCGCCCTCGCGCAGATGTTCGCGACCCGCACGGCCCAAGCCGCTGCGGCTCGTGACCAGGCCAACGAGGCGGTCAAGGCCGCCAACGCCGCGGTCACCGAGCTCAGCAAGGCCAATGGGGTCGCCGAGATCCCCAAGGCTTACGACGCGTTGCTGGGCCACGTGGCGTCGCTGCGCCAGCAGCAGGCCACCCTGCGCGCTACCGGAAACGCCATCGCGGCCGCCGCTTTGGACGCTCCGATCGCCGACGCTCAGAAGAACCTGGACGCCTACGTTCCGGTCATGGGGCAGTACAGCGACCTGGCTGCCAAGCAGGCCGCGGCGAGCAGCGACCTGAGCACGGCTCAGGAGGAGTACCGGCACGCCCAGACCCTGCAGGCGTCATCGATCGCGGACGGTGTCGTCTTCGTGGGCCCGACGACCGCCGTTGAGAAGACCACGCGCTTCGTTCAGTTCGTTCTTCCGGTGCTCGGCGCGAGCATCTTCCTGGCGGTTGTCCTCGTCCTGGTGCTGGAGATGCTCAGCCGCGTGCGCGCCGCCAACCGGAAGGCCCGCGAGGAGGAGGCGCACGAGGCCGCGCTCAACGCCCCCGACGCCGAGGCCGGCGAGTCCGGGCCTGAGCAGGCGGAAGCCGAGCAGACCGAGGCGGGTTCCGAGGACTGGGCCACCCCGGTGGGTGCGCAGACCATTGAGGGCGCTGACTCCGCGGCGGGCGACCTGTCCGAACGCGAGTCGGTGTCCGTCGGATCGCATGGTGACTCCGAGATCAAGTGACTCCCAGACCAGTGACTTCGAGACCAGTGATTTCGAGACCAGTGATTTCGAGACCAGTGACTCCGACATCACGTGACTCAGGGCTGCAGTGACGCCATGAGCTCAGCGGGTAACGCCGCCGAACTGTCTCGACCCGAGCAGCTGGCAGCCGGCCGACCGATCTTCATCGTCGGCTGCCAGCGCTCGGGCACGACAATGCTGCGGCTCATGCTCGACTCGCATTCGCGGATCAGCTGCGGGCCGGAGACCCGGTTCCTCGAGGACCTCGAGCGGATCGTCGGCGATGACTGGAAACGACTGTCGCAGTTCGGCTTCAGCCAGGACGAGTGGCTGGCCCGGCTGCGGACGTTCTTCGGCGGGATCCAGCAGGACTATGCCCGAGGGCGCGGCAAGGCGCGATGGGCGGACAAGAGCCCGCGCTATGCGCTGCACATCCCGTTCCTGGCCCAGCTGTTCCCAGACGCCCAGTTCGTCCACGTCATCCGGGACGGGCGCGATGTTGCGGTCTCCCATCGCAAGCGCTTCGGCTACTGGTCCAGCGTGAAGTCCTCGGTCAAGTGGCCGAGGTACATCGACGCCGCCCAGTCAGCAGGCGCCACCCTGCCACCGAACCGGTACTACGAGCTGCGGTACGACCAGCTCGTCGGCGATCCTGAGCAGACCCTCCGTGGCCTGCTGGCCTGGCTCGACGAGGAGTGGGAGCCGGCAATCCTGGACTTCGCCAAGGCCAAGCACGACGTGCCCGCCCGCTACCACCGTCAGCTGGCCGCCCGACAGGAGAAGGCCGGGACGAAGGAGAGTGTCTACGCCTCTCGCGTGGGCACCTTCCGCAGCGAGCTCGACCCGCTGGTGCGCTCGCTCTTCTGGCTCACCTCACGCAGGACGCTCAAGCAGCTGGGTTACTGACTCGCGTCACCGGGCTGTTGGGCGCTCGCCCCGACAGTGGAGGTGCAGACGTGCGCAAGAGCGCACCTTTACACCTCCACGCTCGCTTTTACCTCCGGGGACCGCTGCGCTGGAGGTATAAGCGAGCGGTAGAGCGCACGCTTTCACCTCCACTGCCCGCTTTCGCCTCCAACCGCCGGGATGGAGGCGCGACGGGCGCCCTTCGGATGGAGGCGCAGCGGGCGCTCTTGGGCCGGCCAGCTCACACGTCGTTGCGGAGGGTATGCCGTCCGGCCGGAGTCGTGAAGCCGGCCAGGCTGCTCGGGTCGTAGCCGTAGTCGCGCATCCGAGCGCCATACCGCGCCTCGATCAGCCGACGCTGCCAGCCGCCAGGGCGCCACCAGGCGCGGTACTGCTCCCAGCGCTCGGCATACGGGTCGCCGTGGCTCGTGCTCAGTGCGCTCGCATCGATGGGCTCCTCCAGCCTCAGGAACTCCTGGACGCGTGCCAGCTCAGGGACCGGATCGCGAACGAGGCGCTCGTAGTGCACGACAAGCAGCCGCCGTAGCTGCGGGGCGTCGGCTGCGAGCACGTCGTGAGCCGCGAACCAGTGATCGACCATGCCCGTAAGGGACTGGAACTTGCGAGGGTTGCTCGAGAGGAACCGCCGCCACTTCTTGTTCGACAGCGCGACGGCCACGGGGTGGCGAACAACCACGATCAGGGCCGAGCCAGGAAAGAGCGCCTGGAGGAAGCGGCCCATGACGATGTTCGGCGGTGACTTCTCCAGGAGCAGCCGAGCGTTGGTGTCCCAGAAGGGAACCCATGCGTCCAGGATGGCCTGAGCGTTCGCCTCGCTGACCAGGGGCGATGACTCGGTGAGGTGCGCCTGCGGCGCGTAGGCGAACCGGCCGGACCCGCCGTAGACCTTGGCCTTCGGGTAGATGCGCTGCAGGTGTTGACCTTCGTCCTCCCGGACGTTGGTGCCGGCGAGCCCACTGATCTGCGGATGCTGGTCGAGCACCCGCGAGAACGGCGTCGTGCCGCTGCGGTGCAGGCCGCCCACGAAGACCAGCCGGCCGGGCTCCGGGCTCGTGCTCACCACGCGGATCGGCTGCGGGTCGACGCTCACGGCGCGCTCAGGAAGGCGCCGACAGGCCGGGACGTCGTGATCTGCTTGGGCGTACTGCTCACCGTGGTCGTGCCGCCGTTGGTCTGGCTCGAGGAGCCGACGTCCGAGCTGCGGTCGCTCGGGTCGAGGGTGAGCTTGACGTCACCGGCGCTCGCCCAGACGAAGGCGGTCGTCTGACCGCCGGACTCGAAAGCCCCCCCGGTCAGGCCGTTGCCGGACACCGGCGTCACCGTCGACCCCGCGGCCGCCTTCGACATCGCCTGGAAGGCCTGGCCGGTCGATCGCACCGAGCCGTCCGGCTCGAGGAGGCCGTAGCGCGGCTCGTCACTGTTGCGGCCGTTCGGGTTGCTCACCAGCGGCAACCAGATCACCTGACGCATCCCCCCGCCGAGCAGCGTGGAGACCGTCTGGACCATCTCGTTGCTGCGCACCTGCTCGGGCGGGTCGTCGGACTTGTTGAACTGCCCGACCTCCCACGCCTCGATCGGCACACTGCTCGGGGTCGTCGCTTTGACGTAGTCGGCGAACAACGGGGCGGCCTGCGGGCTTTCGTAGAAATGCACCTGACGCACGTCGACGGCGCCGCTCTCAGCGAGCTTCTTGGCCAGCGCGAGGTAGTCCAGGTTGCGCTTGCCCTGCTCGGACGCCAAGGCGGCGCGCAGCCCGGCGACATCGGAGACCTGCGTCAGCTGGTCGCCGCGGGTGCCAAAGCGCCGGGCATAGTACGTGTTGTATGCCGCCACGGCCTCGGCCGGCTTGCCGGCGTCGAGCAGGCGTTGAGCGATCCCGGCCCCGTATGCCGTGCTGCTGATTCCAGGGTCGACGACCTTGGCGTTGGGGTTGGCTTCCCGGACCGCCTTCGCGGCGACGCCGTACAGCTTCTCGAAGTCCGCCGGGGTGCCCGACCAGAACGACGCCGAGTTGATCTCGTTCTCGATCGCGTAGGCCGTGACGCCTTGCGGGCTGTACCGCCCGACCACGGACTTGACGAACGCCGCGTACTTGTCCAGGTCCGAGGGCATGGACGACTCGGTCTTGTTCTTCTGGCCGCGCACGTAGTTGGCCTCGCCGGGCGTGGCCCAGCAGGTGCCCACGCGGATCTTGATCATGAGCTTGACGCCGGCGCTCTGGGCCCGCTTCGCGACGCTGTCCATCGTCTTCCAGTCCTGCTGGCCTTCGGTCGGCTCGACGTCACACCACACGAGCTCGTAGAACGTGGAGCCCCCGCTGATCGTCTGCAGGTAAGGCGAGACCAGGTCGAACCGCGACCAGTCGAACTTCGTCCCAAGCGGGTTGCCGCCCGCCGAAACCGGCGCTGTCGAACTGGACGCCGAGGGGGTGGCCGGGGCGGTCGTGGCCGATGTCGCGCTGGCCGACGGCGTCGGGGTGTCCGACGAACCGCTCGTGCACCCGCTCAGCGCCACGAGTAGGGCAGCCAGCACCGCGAGGGCGGCAGTGGCGCGACAGCGGCGCGCGGTCATGGTCTGGCTCCGTTGGTGCTCGGTGTGGCGGTTGGTCGAGAGGCGCGGGCCGCGGCGAGGCGCGCGTCCTGCGCGGACCGCTCGGCATCCAGGCGTGCGCTCATGGCGTCCGCCAGCTCGCGGACCCGCGCATCGATGTCCAGACGGCCGCTGCCGTGCGAGACGCGTCGGTCGACGTGGGCGCAGAGCACGTCCCGGTAGCGGACCCCGACGAAGTCGCAGAGCCGGCGCATGTGCTCCTGGGGGTGCGCGGCGAACTCGTCGTAGGAGACGAGCAGGATGTCCTCGCGCGCCGCGAAGCCGAGGTCGAAGTACAGGCTGTTGCGCACCACCCAGAACAGGGCGGCCGCGGAATGCGGGTCCATGGTCTGCAGGTCGAAACCGCGGATCAGCTCGACGGTGTGCCGGGGCAGGCGCTCGCCCTGCCAGCGGGTGTGCCCTCGGCCAGCGGCGATGTCGCGCAGGGCGAGCAGGTTGGCCGACCCGAAGTGGGACACCTCAGAACGGGCCCGGGCATCGACGTCACGGTAGACCCACAGGGCGCGACCGGCAGGCACCCCGTGGAGGTCGAGCAGCTCGTCGACTCGGTGTGAGTCGCAGATCGGCTTGACGAAGACGAGCTGCTGACGGCTCGCGGTGATGGTCTGGCGCAGGACCTCGGTCGAGCGGATCCGGTGCCGCTCGAACACCGTGCGGTCGTTCTCGTTGCGCACCTCGATCTCGGGTGCCTCGTCCAGGCCACGCATGAGCATGTTGGTGCCTGAGCGCTGCAGGCCGACGACGTAGACCGGGACGGCCAGCCCGGGCGCGTGGGGGTGCGCCCGTCGCCAGCGGGCCTTGCCCAGTGCAGTACGAACCCGCTGACGCGGGTCGAGGCGGTCTTCCTCGATGATGCGGCCCAAGCCCTCGGTGCGCGCCCAGTGCACCCGTCGGACAAGCTTGCGCACAAGATGCTGTCGGTTGGTCTCCGGCGCCAGCGGCGGTGTCGTGTACCGCTCGTAGAACCCGGCGACCCGCTCGGCGACGATCATCGGCGTCCTGCCCCCGTCTTGTGGGCACGCAACAGCGCCGCCAGCTCGCTGGCCCGCTCCGGGCACTGGGCCACCACGAGGTCGCGCAGCTCGTCGAGGTCCTCCACCGCCTCGGCGAGGAACGCACGGGAGACGAACCGGGTGTAAGCCGCCTCGTCGAGTCCCAGCGCAGGCGCGAGGATGGCGGTGTTGTCGATGACCGGCGCCGGACGCGGGTCGAGGCGGTACATGTGCGGTTCGAGAACGCCGGACGTGCGCAGCAGGAGCGCGAGCCGGTGTCCGCCGTCGCCGAGGTGACGGGTCTTGGCCGCCAGGACGCCCGAGTCGCTTCGTCGCGCGGCCGTGGCGGTCCGCACGATGATCGGCCGGCTGCTGTCGTAGCCTCGGGAGCGGAATGACTCGTAGGTTCGCACCGCGCGTAGCACCCGGTCACGGTATGCCGCGACGACAGCCGTCTCGTCCGAGAGCACCCAGGGGTAGAAGCGGCGCAGCTCCACCTGCCGGAACCACACGGCATACGGGTGCTCGGCGACCGATTCGAGGAAGTCCTCGGTGCTGCTGCCAGCCGCGCGCGCCTCGATGGCATCGAAAAGACCGGCGCGGACCACCACGTCATAACGGAACGGGCTGACCAGCGCCGCGATGTCGAGCGGTTGGTCGCCGTCCCGCTTGGGCCGCCAGGTCACGACACGGCGCACCGTGCGCCGCAGCGTGGCCGGTAGCGACCGGCTGGCTGGTGCACTGCTCACCTGGCTTATCGTCGGCGCGTGGATGGACGCCACGTCTTGCTACCCCCCGGCCATTGCTGTGAGCCGCTCCCCCATGAAGCGCCGCACCCTCGAGGATATCAGCCGGATTCGGACCCTCGGTGGCGTTTCCGATTGAACGGCTGCGCTGCCCACCCCTCGGAATGTCGGAAGTGCCGGGTCGGCACCCCGCCCGTGACTTATAGTCGATCGATAACTACGTAACCGGCGGGGGAACGGTGCGCATACTTCACGTGAACAAGTTCTTGTATCGTCGCGGCGGCGCGGAGGGGTACCTGCTCGACGTGGCGGCCATGCAGCGGGAGGCTGGCCACGAAGTCGAGTTCTTCGCGATGCAGCATCCCGACAACGAGCGCCCGCAACGGCTCGAGGCGACCTTTCCGGCCTACGTCGAGCTGGACCCCGCCCCGGGCGGGCTGGCCGGCCTGCGGGCTGCCGCGCGCATGGTGTGGTCCTCGGCGAGCGAGCGCGGTCTGCGCGATGCGCTCGCGCAGTTCCGGCCCGACGTCGTGCACTGCCACAACATCTACCACCAGCTGTCCCCATCGATCCTGCGGCCGGTCCGCGACGGCGGCTATGCCTGCGTGATGACGCTGCACGACTACAAGATCGCCTGCCCGAACTACCAGCTGCTCGACCACGGCCAGCTGTGCGACGCGTGTGTGGGACGGGGCACCTGGCATGCGGCAGCCCGCCGCTGCAAGGACGGTTCCCTCATCGGCAGCACGGTGCTTGCCATCGAGTCGGGAGTGCACCGGCTCGCGCGCGCCTACGACCCGGTCCATCGGTTCGTCTGCCCCAGCGCCTTCATGGCCGACGTGATGCGCCGGCAGGGGCTGCCCGAGCAGCGCCTGGCCATCGTCAACAACTTCACCAGGATCCCTGCCCTCCCCGAGCACGCCGGGCCCGGGCGGGATGTCGTCTTCGCCGGTCGGCTGTCCCCCGAGAAGGGCGTGGACACCCTCTTGCACGCGCTCGCCCGGACGCCCGGTGCCGTGCAGCTGCACGTCGCAGGCGACGGGCCGTCACGCTCGCAGCTGGAGCGGATTGCCGACCAGGTCGCCCCCGGGCGGGTCAAGTTCTACGGCCGGCTCTCCGCCGACGCGTTGGCGGTGCTGGTGTCGGGCAGCCTGGCCACGGTCGTCCCGTCGCGGTGGTACGAGAACCAGCCGATGACGATTCTGGAAGCGTTCGCCGTGGGTGTCCCCGCGATCGTCACCGACCTCGGCGGTATGCCGGACCTGGTCACCCCAGGCGTCCACGGGCTGGTGGTCCCGCCCAACGATGCCGCCGCCCTGGCCGCGGCAATAACCCAGCTGCACGATGACCCGGTCGCCGCGCGAGCCATGGGGCTTGCGGGTCGTCGCCGGCTCGAGACGCAGTTCGACTCGAGCACGCACCTGGCCGCGCTCGAAGAGGTCTACGCATCGGCTGTAGCCGCCGCTGCTATGGAAAGGCGCAGCGCATGAACCCCAGTCCCGAGCTGGACCGGCATACCCCGCTGAAGCTGCTCTTCGTGGCGGGCACGGGTCGCAGCGGCACGACGATCCTCAGCACGATCGTGGGCCAGGTACCCGGCTGCTTCGCGGTCGGGGAGGTGCGCTACATCTGGGAACGCGGCATCGGCGAGAACCACCGCTGCGGGTGCGGCGAGCTGTTCGACCAGTGCCCGGTGTGGTCGGCGGTGATCAAGTGTGCCTTCGGCGATGACGGGCCTCCTGACCCGAACGCCGTCTCGGTCAATCTGCTGCGCCGGCTGCGGATGCTGCGGGTGCCGGCCATGGTGACGCGCAAGCTGCGCGGCCGTCCAGCCGTGCCACCGGACGCCTACGACGCCGACATCGAGGCGCTCTACCGGGGGGTCGACCAGACCCAGCACCCGGACGTCATCATCGACTCCTCCAAGCTCCCGCCCTACGGCACGGTCTTGGAGCGGCTGCCCGGAGTCGAGCTGTACGTCGTGCACATCGTGCGCGACCCGCGGGCCACGGCATACTCGTGGCGCCGGCTCAAGGCAACCAAGGACAAGGCGAGCGACGGCAGCGACGGCGACGCCGTGATGGAGCGCCTGGAGCTGTGGCGCTCCTCGATCATGTGGGTGGTGTGGAACTACCTCGTCGAGCTGTGGTGGTCACGCCGCGACGGGCGGTACGTGCGGCTGCGTTACGAGGACTTCGTCCAGCGGCCGGCCGAG
>JBIOUP010000334.1:0-11773 GCA_044867305.1 Dermatophilaceae bacterium | reverse complement strand
CCCGCAGGCGGCGTAACCATGTCCAGAAGATCGTCGGTAAGCCGTGTGCGGGAAAACCGCATGCACGGATTGAAAGGGGGATGGGGAAACAGGGCCCACGGGCTCCTGCGCCCCTGACTACCAATGGCCACGACCGACGCCGCCGACCAACCGGACCTCGCGCCGGTTGCTGAGGTCGTCGTCGACAGCGGCCTGGCCCATCTGGACCGCACGTTCGAGTATGCCGTGCCGCCCGAGCTTGCCGAGACCGCGGTCCCCGGCGCGCGGGTGCGGGTCCGTTTCGCTGGCCGCGACCTCGACGCCTTCGTCGTCGAACGGCTCGCAGCGGGCCACCATGGCGGCCCCTTGTCGCCGCTGCGGCGCGTCGTCAGTCCCGAACCCGTCCTGACCCCAGAGCTGCTGGCGCTGTGCCGCGCCACCGCCGACCGGTATGCCGGGGTGCTCGGCGACGTGCTGCGCCTTGCCATCCCGGCCCGGCACGCGGCGGCTGAGCGCGCCCTAGCGGGTGAGGCGGCCGCCCATGAGCCGCCCGCCGCGCCCGAGCCCGGTCCGTGGACGGCATACCCCGCCGGTCCCTCGTTCTTGCGACGAGTGGCCTCCGGAGAAGCCCCGCGCGCGGCGTGGCAGGCGCTGCCTTGCCAACCCCGCGAGCGCGACTGGCCCACCGCCCTGGCGGTGGCCGCGGCCACGGCCGTGGCGGCCGGTCGCGGGGCACTGCTGGTGGTGCCCGACCACCGCGACGTGGCACGTGTCGACCGAGCTCTGACCGACCTGCTCGGTCGGGGCCAGCACGTGCGGCTCACCGCCGACCAGGGGCCGCAGGCGCGGTACACCGCCTGGCTCAAAGTGCTGCGCGGCCACGTGCGGTGCGTTGTCGGCAACCGGGCCGCGACGTTCGCACCGGTGCGCAACCTCGGCCTCGTGGCCTGGTGGGACGACGGAGACGACCTGCTGCGTGAGCCCCGAGCGCCCTACCCGCACGTCGGTGAGGTCCTGCGGATCCGCGCGGAACAGGCCGGTGCGGCCGTGCTGGCCGGCGGTTTCGCGCGCAGCGTGCAGGTGCAGCTGCTGGTCGAGCAGGGGGCTCTGGCGAATGTCGAGGCGACGACGCGAGCGGTCCGGGCTGCCGGGCCGCGCGTCGTCGTCGCCGGGGAGGGTCACGACGCCGAGCGGGACGGGCCGGCGGCCCACGCGCACCTGCCACCCACCGCCTGGCGGGCCGCGCGGGAGGCCCTGGAGCGCGGGCCGGTGCTCGTGCAGGTCCCGCGACGCGGGTACCTTCCCGCGCTCGCTTGCGACGCCTGTCGAGCGCCGGTGCGCTGCACCCGTTGCCACGGCCCGGTTGCCGTGGGTGGCGCAGGCGTCCGCCCGCGATGCCGATGGTGCGAGGCCGGTTTCGACATGCGCACCTTCGAGTGTCCGGCGTGTGGCGGCACGCGGGTTCGCTCGAGCGTCGTGGGAGCCCGGCGCACTGCCGAGGAGATCGGTCGCGCCTTTCCTGGCGCGCTTGTCGTGACGTCAGGTGCCGGACACGTCCACGCCAGCGTGTCGGCTCGCCCCGCGCTGGTGATCGCCACACCGGGGGCCGAACCGTTGGCCGACGGTGGGTATGCCGCGTGCCTGCTGCTCGACGCGTGGGCCTTGCTCGACCGCCCCGAGCTGGATGCCTCGGTGGAGGCGCTGCGCAGGTGGACGGCCGCTGCGGCCCTGACCCGCCCCGGCCCCGAGGGCGGCGTGGCCGTGCTCGCCGGGACGCCGACCGAGCGGACCCTCCCTGCCGTCGAGGCGCTCGTTCGGTGGGACCCCCTGTGGCTGGCGCAGCGGGAGCTGGCCGAGCGCACGGAGCTGGGCCTGCCCCCGACGGTGCGGATGGCTTCGCTCGTGGGCAGCCGCCGCGCCGTCGACGCCGCGTTACACGAGCTGGACCCCGCGGTGACCGCCGACCGGCTCGGGCCGCTGCCGGTGACCTGCGCCAACGACACCCCTGGCGGGCATTCGCCCGTGGTCCAGGTGCTGCTGCGCATCCCGCTGGATCGGTCCGCTGCCCTGGCGTCCGCGCTCGTCGCCCTGCGGGCAACCCGCAGCGCCCGCAAGGACCCGGAGCCGCTGACCATCCGGATGGACGCGATCGGGCCATGAGAGACTGGCGGTCCCGTCGCCTGCCGGAGGACACCTGTGTCGGTCAAGGACATTCGCCTGTTCGGCGACCCCATCCTGCGCACCCCCGCGCTGGCGGTGGTCGACTTCGACCGGGAGCTGCGCCAACTCGTGCAGGACCTCACCGACACCATGCTCGACGCTCCCGGCGCCGGCCTGGCAGCACCTCAGATCGGCGTCGGGCTTCGGGTCTTCACCTACCACGTCGACGGCGTGGTCGGACACCTGATCAACCCACGGCTGCGGTTATCCGGTGAACAGCAGGACGGGCCGGAGGGGTGCTTGTCGTTCCCGGGGCTGGTCTTCGACACCCCCCGCGCGCTGCAGGTGGTCGCCCACGGCTTCGACATGCACGGCGAGCCGCTCACCATCGAAGGCACCGACCTGCTGGCCCGCGCTGTGCAGCACGAGACCGACCACCTCGACGGCATCCTGTTCATCGACCGCATGGACCCACAGCAGCGCAAGGCGGCGATGAAGGCGGTCCGCGAGGCAGAGTGGAACGGTGGCTCGGTCCCGACCGTCAAGGTCAGCCCGCACTCGACGTTCGGCCGGGCGATGTGACGATGCGCCTGGTCTTTGCAGGCACGCCGGCCGTGGCCCTGCCGAGTCTGGACGCCCTGATCGGCTCACGCCATCAGCTCGTGGCGGTCCTCACCCGCCCGGACGCGCTGGCCGGGCGCGGCCGCAGCCACGTCCAGTCGCCGGTGCGGACGTGGGCCGAACGACACGGCATACCGGTGCTCACTCCCCGCACACCGCGCGAACCCGGGTTCCTCAGGCGGCTTGAGGACCTGGCCCCGGACTGCTGCCCGGTCGTCGCTTACGGGGCGTTCATCCCACGCGCGGCCCTCGACATCCCCACCCATGGCTGGGTCAACCTGCATTTCTCGCTGCTACCGGCTTGGCGCGGAGCGGCGCCCGTCCAGCACGCGATCATGGCGGGGGACGAGGTCACCGGCGCCACCACCTTTCGGATCGAGGAGGCGCTGGACACCGGGCCGATCTTTGGCGTCATGACCGAGCCGATCCACCCTGCCGACACCAGCGGCGACCTGCTCGCGCGACTCTCGGTCGCCGGTGCGCAGCTGCTCGTGGCCACCCTCGACGGCATCGCCGATGGCACGCTTGTCGCCCGTCCCCAAGCGGCAGAGGGGATTTCGCTCGCGCCCAAGGTCGAGGTCACCGACGCGCGGGTGCGGTGGGAGCGGCCGGCTCTCGTCATCGACCGGCAGGTCCGCGGCTGCACCCCAGCGCCGGGCGCCTGGACGACGTTCCGCGGCGAGCGCCTCAAGCTCGGCCCCGTCTCTCTGGGCGACGCGGCCGCCGCGCCTGGCGTCAGCACCCCGGGCGCGCTGGTGGTCACCAAGGCGGCCGTGTATGCCGGCACCGGGACCTCGCCGGTGCAGCTCGGTCTGGTGCAAGCCCACGGCAAGAAGCCGATGCCGGCCGCCGACTGGGCCCGCGGCCTTCGGATCGACGAGGGCGAAGGCCTCGACGGGGATGGCTGAGGACCGTGCCCAGGCACCCGGGCGCCGACGGCGAGAGTCCCGGACCGCCCAGCGACCGAGCGAGCGCTCCCGAACCGCAGACCCGGCGCGCCTGGCGGCATACACGGTGATGCGCGCCGTGGACGCCGGCGCGTACGCCAACCTGGAGCTGCCTCGGGTGCTGCGGCAGCGCCGGCTGACCGGGCGGGACGCGGCGTTCGCCACCGAGCTGACCTACGGGACCACCAGGCTGCGCGGGCGCTACGACCCGATCATTGCGATCGCCGCCCAGCGCCCGCCCGAGGCGATCGACCCACCGGTCCTGGACACTCTGCGGCTGGGGACGCACCAGCTGCTCGGAATGCGTGTGCCCCAGCATGCCGCCACCGCCGAGACCGTCGCCCTGGCCCGCCAGGTCAACGGCGCCGGCGCAGCAGGGTTTGTCAACGCGGTGCTGCGCCGCGTCGGCGAGCGTGACGTGGACGCCTGGCTGGCCGCCGCCGCTCCGGCGAGCCTGCCGAAACTCGAGCGCCTGGCCATCGTCCATTCGCACCCGCTGTGGGTCGTCACCGCGCTGCGCGCCGGGCTCATCGGGCACGCCCGGGCGACTGCAGAGACGGTGGAGGGCGAGCTGGTTGCCCTGCTCGAAAGCGACAACAGGCCGGCTCAGGTCACCCTGGCAGTGCGGCCGGGCCTGGCCGAGGTGGCGGAACTTGTTGCAGCGGGATCATTGCCCGGTCGCTGGGCGCCGACGAGCGCGGTTCTGCCGCACGGTGATCCGGGTTCGCTGGCGGCCGTCCGCCAAGGTCGCGCTGGCGTCCAGGACGAAGGGTCCCAGCTCGTCGCGCTCGCCCTGGCGGCCGCGGAGATACCAGGCGGGAGTGCGGAGCGCTGGCTGGACCTGTGCGCCGGCCCTGGCGGCAAGGCCGCCCTCCTCGGGGGCCTAGCCCAACAGCGGGGGGCCCGGCTGGTTGCCAACGACCTGAACCCGCACCGCAGCGAGCTGGTGCGCGCGAGCCTCGCGCCGTTGATCGGCCGGGCTGCCGCGGGCCCGGTCGAGGTCCGCACCGGCGACGGTCGCGAGGTCGGTCACCTGGAACCAGGCGGCTACGACCGGGTGCTCGTCGACGCGCCTTGCACTGGCCTCGGTGCGCTCCGGCGCCGGCCGGAAGCCCGTTGGCGCCGATCACCGGCCGACCTGCCCACCCTGACACGGCTGCAGCGCGAGCTGCTCGCCAGTGCTCTCGACGCGACGCGGGTAGGGGGCGTCGTCGGGTACGCGACGTGCAGCCCGCACCTGAGCGAGACCCGGTTCGCGGTCGAGGACGCGGTGAAACACCGCACGGACGGGCAGATCGAGGACGCGCGTGAGCTGTTCCGTGACGCGCAGGGCAGTCTCGTTCCAGACCTCGGCGCAGGTCCTTTCGTGCAGCTGTGGCCGCATGTCCACGGAACGGACGCCATGTTCTTCGCGCTGCTGCGCAAGCTGCACTGAGCCCGTGGCCCTGCTGCTCGACCTGACCCCGCTGCGTCGCAGCCCGGCATACCGGCGCTTGTATGCCGGCCTCGCGCTCTCGGGGATCGGTGCTCAGCTGGCCACCGTCGCGATCGGACTGCAGGTCTACGACCTGACGCAGTCGACCGCTGCGGTGGGACTGGTCGGCCTGGCTGCGCTGGTGCCGCTTGTCGTCATGGGGCTCTACGGGGGTGCCCTTGTCGACCACTACGACCGGCGCACCGTGGCGATGGTCGGCTCGTTCGTGCTCTTCGCCGCGAGCATCGGCAACGCCCTGCAGGCGTGGCTGGGCAACCGGCACGTCTGGGTGCTGTACCTGCTCGTCGGCATCACGAACGCCGGCTACGGGGTCGTCAACCCGGCCCGCGCGGCGATCTACCCGCGGCTGCTGCCGATCGAGCTGCTGCCGGCGGCAAACGCCTTGTCGGTCACCGCCATGAACCTCACCTTCTTCGTCGGACCGCTGCTGGCTGGGGTCCTCGTCGATGTCGGCGGCTTCGCGACGGCATACACGGTCGACGCGGTGATGTTCACGGCTGCGCTGTGGAGCATCTGGCGGCTGCCGGCCATTCCGCCCGAGGGCTCACCAAGCGGTGACTCTCGAAGGGTTGGGCTGCACTCGGTCTGGGACGGGTTGGCCTTCCTGGGCACTCGGCCCAACGTCCGGATGACCTTTCTCGCCGACCTCGTCGCGATGATCCTGGCGCAGCCGCGTGCGTTGTTGCCGGCCATCGCGGCGCTCGTGCTCGGCGGAGGGGCGCGAACGGTCGGCATCCTCACCGCGGGGGTGGCTGCCGGAGGGTTGGTCGCGATGGTGCTGTCCGGGCCGCTGGGGCGGGTGCGCCGTCAGGGACTGGCCGTCGTCGTCAGTGTGGCCGGCTGGGGGGCGTCGTTCGTCGGCTTCGGCGTCGCCGTGCTCGCGGCAGGGCACGCACTGCCCGTCACGGTGGCGCTGTGGGTCGGGACCGCGACGATGGCGTGTGCCGGTGCGGCCGACGCGGTGAGCGCGGTGTTCCGTTCGACGATCCTGCAGGCGGCGACCCCTGACCACCTGCGCGGACGGCTGCAAGGGGTCTTCATCGTCGTGGTGGCGGGCGGGCCGCGTTTGGGCGAGCTGTTCAGCGGGATTGTCGCGTCGTGGATCGGCGAAGGGTGGACGGCCGTCCTGGGGGGCATCGCCTGCGTCGTCGGCGTGCTGGCTCTCGCCATGTGGCAGCGCGGCTTCCTGCGGTACGACGCGCGCCACCCGACCCCATGACGTGCCCGCGGCTGGGCAGTGGGCGCAAGGCGGCAGAACTAGGCTTTCACCGTGCTGATCTCGCCGAGCATCCTGTCCGCCGACTTCGCCAACCTGCAAGCCGAGCTGGATGCCGTCCGCAACGCAGACTGGGTGCACGTCGATGTCATGGACAACCATTTCGTGCCCAACCTCACGATCGGCCTGCCCGTCGTCGAGGCGCTGCTCAAGGTCAGCCCGATACCACTGGACTGCCACCTCATGATCGACGACCCCGACCGGTGGGCACCGGAGTATGCCGATGCCGGGGCGCAGTCGGTGACTTTCCACATCGAGGCGGCGGCCGAGCCGGCGCGGCTTGCCACGCGGCTACGCTCGCTCGGCTCGCGTGCTGGCATGGCGCTCAAGCCGGCCACGCCGTGGGCGCCTTACGAAGGGCTGCTGTCAGGCTTGGACATGGTGCTGGTCATGACCGTCGAACCGGGATTCGGCGGCCAGGCCTTCCTGAGCGACCAGATGCCCAAGGTCCGGGCCGTGCGCGAGTCCGTGCGCCGCTTCGGTGGCGAGGTCTGGGTCCAGGTCGACGGCGGGGTGAGCGCAGACACGATCGAACAGTGCGCCGAGGCCGGAGCCGATGTCTTCGTCGCGGGCTCGGCGGTGTATGAAGCCGAGAACGCGGCCCACGCCGTCGACGAGCTGCGCGCCTTGGTGAGCCGGCACACCGGCTGATTCAGCGGCGACATCCGGAGCCGGCGCGCCGCCGACCGGGTGCATAATGGCCGCAACGTGCTCCGGGGTCGGTGCAACTCCGAACCGGCGGTGACAGTCCGCGACCCGGCCGCAGCCCGCGGCCGGTGGACCCGGCGTAACTCCGGGACCGACGGTGATAGTCCGGATGGAAGGCGGCACGTCTGAGGCAGTGCGGGAGTCGGCGAGCCCTCTAACGGCAGCCGGGTCGGCGGGCCGCCTTACGGTTCCCCCGGAGCTCGTCCTGTTGGATCGAGCCCGAGGGACGAACACCAGACATGATCGACGCAATCCGCTCACTACTGGCCTGGATCCACGACGAGTCGATCACCATCGGCCCATACACGCTGCCGTGGATCGAGATCATCGGCAACGCCTTCGGCTTCGCGTCAGCCATTCTCGGCATGCGCCGCAAGGTCTGGGCCTGGCCCATCGGCATCATCGGCAACGTGCTGCTGTTCTTCGTCTTCATCTCCGCGACGTTCGACGCTGCCGCACGCACGCCCCTGTTCGGCCAGGCCGGCCGTCAGATCTTCTTCATCATCACGAGCATCTACGGCTGGTGGCGCTGGAGCCAGTCAAAGAAGAGCCGGGCGCCGGACGCACCCGCGATCACGCCGCGCTGGGCGACCGGGCGAGAGCGGTTGGGCTACTTGTTGGTGTGGGTCGGCGGAGTGATCGTGGGCCAGTGGCTCCTGGCGACTATCGGCGCGGTCTGGCCTGCGCCGCGCTGGTACTTCTGGTTCGACGCCTGGATTCTCGTGGGCTCGATCATCGCCACCTACGCCATGGCTCGGGGGTGGGTCGACTTCTGGCTCTGCTGGATCGGCGTGGACATCGTCGGCGTACCACTGCTGCTGCACTCCGGCTACATCCCGACGGCCACCTTGTATGCCGTGTACGGCGGCCTGGTCATCTACGGCTTCTTCGTCTGGCTCCGTGCGAGCCGAGCCGAACGCGGCACCGCCCCCGTGGAAGCGTCGGCCACCGCCTGATGGCGCCAACCCGGTCAACCCGGCAAACCCGGCATCCCGAAGATTTGGGAAGCCCTTTCCGGTCCGGTAGCCTGGTGAGTCGGCCTGCGCCCGGCTGAACATGCTGCGTCACCCTCGACCGAACCTACGACCCGCCGAAAGCCATGACTCGCCTCGATCCTCGCGCGCCGCTCGTGCTCGACACGCGCGAGATTCGCCGCACGCCGGGGTCATTGCGCGAGCTACGCAAGCGGGTCCACGCACCCGATCCGCTGGGCACCGACATCGTCGCGGTCCCTGAGGGGGCGCCGGTCGAGCTCGACCTGCGGGCCGAGGCGGTGTCCGAAGGCATCCTCGTCAGCGGCACGGCCCGGGCGACGGCGAACGGCATGTGCGTGCGCTGCCTCGACCCCGTGCGCCTTCCGGTGCAGGCGGACTTCCAGGAGCTGTTCGTGTATGCCGACCGCGCGGCTCATCACCATGAGGTGGCCGCCGACCCCGACGACGCCGAGGTCTACGAGCTGGCCGGCGACCTGCTCGACCTGGAACCGTTGCTTCGGGATGCGGTCGTCCCGAGCCTGCCCTTCCAGCCGGTGTGCCGAGTGGACTGTCCCGGACTGTGTTCGCAGTGCGGGGCCCGCCTCGCGGACGATCCGGGCCACCATCACGACGGAGTTGACCCTCGATGGGCGGCACTCAGCACACTGCTGAGCGCCGAGCCGGAGACCGAAGAGAAGAGGAACTGACGTGGCCGTCCCGAAGCGAAAGACGTCGCGGTCCAACACCCGCTCCCGGCGCGCCAACTGGAAGGCGTCCCCGCCCGTGCTCACCACCTGCCCCCGCTGCGGGTCAGCGACCCCACCGCACCAAGCTTGCCCGTCCTGCGGTCGGTACAAGACGCGCCACTACGCCGAAGCCGAGCGCAGCGAACACCAAGGCTGACTGGCCGACAGTGGCAGCCGAGGACATCTCGGTGGCTCAGGGGGCCGCTCCGCTGCGCGACTACGTCACTGACGTCGTCGGTCAGTCGATCGACCCTGCTCTGCTCGACCGCGCGCTCACGCACCGCTCGTACGCCTACGAGAACGGCGGCCTGCCCAACAACGAGCGCCTGGAGTTCCTCGGTGACGCCGTCCTGGGCCTGATCATCACCGACACGCTCTATGCGGCCCACCCCGATCTCGCCGAAGGTCAGCTGGCCAAGCTGCGGGCTTCGGTGGTGAACATGCGCGCCCTGGCCGGGGTCGGGCGCACCATCGGGCTCGGCACGTACGTGCGGCTGGGCCGGGGGGAGGAGAGCACCGGCGGGCGCGACAAGGCGTCGATCCTCGCCGACACGCTGGAAGCGCTCATCGGGACGATCTTCCTCTCCGGCGGGCTCGCCGCGGCCGGTCGGTTCGTGCATCATCTGTTCGACCCCTTGCTTGCCGACTCGGCGGCTCTGGGAGCCGGACTGGACTGGAAGACAAGTCTGCAGGAGCTGTGCTCCTCGGGCGGGCTCGGTGCGCCGTACTACCGAGTCACCGAGTCCGGGCCGGACCACGAGAAGACCTTCCATGCGGCCGTCTTCATCGGGGAGGAGTCACTGGGATCCGGGAGCGGGCGCAGTAAGAAGGAGGCCGAACAGAGCGCCGCCGAGCTGGCCTGGGCCGCTCTGAAGGCCAGGCACGAGGCGACGGGTCCGGGCGCCACCGACGGCGGTCGCCCCGACAGCTGACGTGCCCGAGCTCCCCGAGGTCGAGGTCGTCCGACGTGGCCTGGCCGAGCATCTCACCGGCCGGCGAATCGCTGCGGCGCTGATCCTCGGCCCGAGAGTGGCGCGGCGTCACGTCCCCGGCCCGGAGGACCTCGCTGCCCGCGTCGCCGGGGCAGACATCGTGGCGGTCCGCCGTCGGGGCAAGTACCTCTGGCTGCACCTTGCCGACGTTTCCGGCGAGGAAGCGGCGCTGCTGCTGCATCTCGGAATGAGCGGGCAGCTGCTCATCGTGCCTGACGACGCTCCCGAGCCACGCCACCTCCACGCCCGCCTGACCTTCGCCGACGGCGGCTCCCAGCTGCGTTTCGTCGACCAGCGCACCTTCGGAGCGATGACCTTGTCGATGCTGGCAGCGGACGGCATACCGGAGGCGATCGCGCACATCGCCCCCGACCCCCTCGAGGATGCCTACCAAGAGGCGCGTGTCGTGGCCCGGCTCAAGGCGCGGCGCAGCGCCGTCAAGAGGGGCTTGCTGGACCAGACGGTCGTGTCCGGCATCGGCAACATCTACGCCGACGAGGCGCTGTGGCGGGCCGGCATCCACGGCGAGCGGCTCTCCTCGGCGCTTACCCGCCCCGCGCTCACTCGGGTGCTGCGCCATGCCAGCGACGTCATGACCGAGGCGCTCGATCACGGCGGCACCAGTTTCGACACTTTGTACGTCAACGTCAACGGAACCTCCGGTTACTTCGAACCCTCCCTCGCGGCCTACGGCCAGGCCGGGCGCCCCTGCCCTCGCTGCGGCGCCCTGATCCGGCGGGAGCCCTTCATGAACCGCTCCTCCTCCGTCTGCCCTCGATGCCAGCCGCGGCCTCGGTATGCCGGGGCGCTTGGTTCGCACGCGAGGGCAAGCCACCCCCGCGGTCGGCTGGCATAGAGTGCGGCGAATGGTGGACCAGCTGCCCAGCCTGCTTTTACCGACCGTCGACGCCGCGGAGGAGTGGCTCGCCGACCGAGCCGCCGCCGGCTTGGACCGGGCCCGGCACCTGGTCGAGACGCTCAAGGCCGACCGGCCCACCGACGCCCTGGATGCGTTGAACCGCTGGAATGACGTGCACATCGCGCTCGGCGGGGTCGCATCGGTCGCATCGCTCTTCAGCGAGGTGCACCCGCTGGAGGCGGTGCGCACCCGTGCGGAGGTCGCCATGCAGGACGTGCTCAAGCTGGACACCGAGCTGGGCCTGGACCGCGACCTGTACGACGTCTTCGCGGCCCTCTCGCCCGACGGCCTCGACGAGCCGGCCACGCGAGTACTGCAGAAGACCCTCCTGGACTTCCACCGAGCCGGCGTCGACAAGGACGAGCCAACGCGGGAGCGGATCAAGGCCATCCAGGAGCGGCTCATCCTCGTCGGTCAGGAGTTCAGCAAGAACATTCGCGACGACGTGCGTTCCATCCGCGTGACCCCGGACCGGCTGGCGGGGCTTCCCGAAGACTGGAAGCAGGCGCACCCGCCCGCCGACGACGGCCTGGTCACCGTGACCACGGACTACCCGGACTCACTGCCGTTTCGCACGTTCGCTCACGACGCGGGCGCCCGTCGTGAGCTGGCGATCGCGTTCTTGTCGGTGGGCTGGCCCAACAACGACGCCTTGTTGTCGGAGATGTTCACGCTGCGTCAAGAGCTCGCCGAGCTGCTCGGATACGCCACGTGGGCCGACTACGACACCGAAGTGAAGATGATCAAGACCGGGGCGTCGATCCCGCAGTTCATCGACAAGATCGCCGACGCCGCCCTGGCATCGGGGATGCGAGACCGCCAGGTGCTGCTGGACCGCAAGCGCCAAGACCTCCCGGACGCCGAGAGCATCGACGGCGCCGACGTGCTCTACTACGCCGAGACGGTCAGCCGCGAGCAGCTCGAGGTGGACGCCCAGCTGGTGCGCACGTACTTCG
>JBIOUP010000333.1:0-6093 GCA_044867305.1 Dermatophilaceae bacterium | reverse complement strand
CGAGATCATCATGTGCACGGCCAAGAACGCGCGCAAGCTCAGGGCGCTGGAGCGAAACCCCGCCGTCGCACTGACGATCGACACCGAGGTGCACCCGCCACACGTGCTCCTGGTCCGTGGCGAGGCCAAGCTGGACCCGCGAGACGACATACCCGAGGAGTACTACCAGGCGTCCGGAAGCTACGAGATGACGCCTGACCAGCGCGAGGAGTGGGAGGTGGGCGTCAAGGCGACGTACACCGACGGCATGGTGCGCATCGTGGTCCGCCCGACGTGGGCCAGGCTGCTCGACTTCGAGACCACGCTGCCCATAGCGATCCAGGAGCTCGTCGACCGAGCGGGACAAGCAGGGGAGTCGGGGGAGTGAGCGAGTGCATGCGGTCTACCGCGCGACCGCCCCGCGCAGGTCGACGGTGAAGCGAGCCCGAACGGTCATGGACGTCACCAGTCGATCGCCCGCTCCGATCGGCGCGCCCGAGCTCAGCGCAGCAAGGTCCGGCGGCCGCCGCGATTTCGCCGGGACCCCGACGACGTGCCGTCCGCGCGGCGGATCGTCGGCCTGATGCACCAGTCGGTGCCCTGGATCGATCAGCCCCCTTCAGCCTCGCGGAGCCGGGCGCACAAGGTGGTGAGGAGTGCCCGGGCGCAGGCAGGGTCGTCGTCGAGCAGCGACTGGAGGACCAGATGCGGAACCGCGAGGGTGGTCAGCGGCGTCGTGGCGGTGACGGTCGCGGAGCGAGGCTTGCCGTCGATGAGGCTGATCTCGCCGAAGTAGTCCCCGTTACTCAAGGTGCGTTTCTCGTGATCGCCGACGGTGACCGAGGCGGTGCCTTGGAGCACGACGTGCAGGGCCAGCGCACCCTCACCTTCCGCGGCCACCACCTTCCCGGCCGGGTGCTGGACGACTCGGGAGCCATCGTGCAATGTGGATCGCTGCCGCTTCGACAGTCCGGCAGAGATCGGGATGGCGGCGAGGGTCGAGTCGTGCTCGACGTGCTTGCTCATTGCAGACTCCTTACGGGTGTCGGTTGAGTCCACCCTGCCGAGCCGGGCGGCTCACGACCGTGCGCCCGGCAACCCGGGCAGTGTCGGGCGCCTGACGCAACGGCGGCCTGAGCGCGTGATGGTCGCCGCAAGCTGAGGCCGCTGGGTGCGGACAACCTGGCCGATGTACGTGCTTGGCTGGCGCCATGCGCGTGCTCGAGTTGGTGGGTGTTCCCTTCGACGGCTGGGGCCGGCCGGGGAACCAGGCGTCGGCACCAGCGGTGCTGCGGGAGGCAGGACTCTTGTCGGTCCTCGCCCCGCACGACGTCGTCGATGGTGGGGACGTGCCGCTGCCGGCGCCGGACCCGTGCCGCGGTCCGCAGACGTCGCTGATCAACGAGCCGGCGCTGCTGATCTTGGTGCAGGCGGTCGGCGACCGGGTGGTCGACGCGGTCCGGTCGGATCGGTTCCCGCTCGTGTACGGCGGGGACTGCACGACATTGCTCGGCACGGTGCCGGCACTACGCGCGTGTGGCTCGGTGGGCCTGGTCTTCGTCGACGGCCACGAGGACACGATGCCGCTGGACTCCTCGGAGGACGGCGAGGCCGCGAACACCGAGCTGGGTCTGTTGCTCGGGCTGACCGGTCGGCAGTTGAGCGGTCCGCTCGCCGAGAGGCTGCCGGCGTTGGAGCGAGAGCACCTGGCCGTGCTCGGTCCCCGTGACGAGGAGTGGCGGCACCGGTTCAATGTCGGCTCCTTACGCGACGCCGGGGTCTGGTTCCGAGACGTGCGGCAGACCGCGGCCGACCCTGGCGGGGAGGCGCGGGCCGCCGTCCGTCACGTGCGGGCGAGCACCGACCGGTGGTGGCTGCACGTCGACCTCGACGTCCTCGATCCGGAGGAGTTCTCGGCCCAAGGGGTACCTGGCGACCCGGGCGAACCAGGTGGGCTGACCTGGGTCGCCCTGACCGACTTGCTGGTCGCGGCCGTTCGTGCGGGCGGGTGCGTGGGGTGGAGCATCGCGATCTACGACCCAGACCAGGACCCGACCCGCGCTGAAGCGAGCCAGATCCTCACCTTGGTGTCGAACGTGGTGGCAGCCATCGGCTGATCAGGGTTGTGGTCGCTGGACGTTGATCGAGCCCGTTCGGTCGTCGTCAGGAGCATGGTCGGCCGGGGTCGGACAGCGGCATGAGCGAGTACCGTTTTCAGCGACCAGATGCGACCCGGAGCCTCGGTGAGCTCAGCTCGTGGTCGCGGGCGTCGAGGTCACGCTTGCGGTCCGGAGCGGACGACTCGTGCACCCAGACGTGCGATCGGCCGTTGCAGACCGGGTTCGCACACGTCAGGTGTCCACCTGGCGACGGTTGACGACACATGGTGTTCCCTTCTTCAGCTCGAACGAACTGAGCCGTCGACGTCTGTGCCTGATACCCCCAAGCGTCCTGAGGCACACGAGTCCGCAGTGTGGTCACCACCGCCAGCCGGCGACCTGTCGTGGGCAGGCACGCGCGGACGGCGGAAATGGGCGTGTTCGCCCCGACAGCAGCCGATGGCGTGTTGCGGCGTGGTCAGTGCATCATCGGCCGCGGACGCGGCTGAAGATGAAAAGCGCTACAGCGACGACGACCAGGATGACGAGAATGGTCCACAACATGGGAGGCTCCGTTCCTTGCTTGTCTCAAGCGAAGGAATCCGGGGTCCAGGGGTGGCTTCGCATCCAACCCCGTCGCGGGCACGCCGAGGCTCTGCCCCGAGTATCTCACCGGCGACCAAATCCTCTGCGCCTCTGCGGGTCGCGAGTCGCCGTTCACGCGGCCGCGTGAGCCCGTGGGACTGGGTGCGTGCAACGCCCGGCCGAGTATGTGGCGCCGGCCCGACAGCGGCCTTGATACCCATCAGACGTTGCGAGGTCCGCCGCAGCTACTGCTCGAGCGCACGCAGGGCAAGGCCCTGTGACCTGGCGAGCTGGCCGGTCTTCCTTGCCCACTCAGAAACGTCGGCGTGGCGCAGGCTCGCGAGCTGGTGGGGGTCGCGTGCAAGGTCATAGAGCTCCCACTCCCCGGTGCCATAGTGCTCGATGTAGGCATGAGAGCCCTCACGGAGCAGCGTCCATTCCAGATTCGTGTTCTCGACGATCAAGCGGCGTCGCCAGGCGGACCAATCGCCGGACCTGAGCGGCCTCAGCATCGAGCGGCCATCGAGGTCGCGCCCGGCGTCCGGGTCGAGTCCGGCCACGTCGAGTGTGGTGGGCATCAGGTCGACCTGCGAGACCAGCGCAGCGACGGTGCGCGGCTCGACACCGGGCCCGCGGACGACAAACGGGACGCCCGCCGACTCCTCATATGGCTGCTTCTTGTGGAGGAGCCGGTGCTCGCCCAGCAGGTAGCCGTTGTCAGAGATGAAGAAGATCCACGTCCTCCTGAGCTGGCCGGTCCGCCGCAAGACCTTCAACACACTCCCGATCTGGTCGTCGACGTCCTGCAGCTCCTCCAACTTGCCCTCGTAGATCAGCTGCATGCGGCGACGATCCTGTGGCGGGAGGGTTCGCATCCACGTGGGCTTGTCGCTCATGTCAGCCTCGTTGAACGCTGGCGGGTCCCAGCGAACCCCGTCGAAGTCGTCGGCGTGCTGGGGGCTCGGCGTGTAAGGACCGTGAGGCGCTGTCGGCGCGAACACCGCGAACCAGGGCCCGGTGTCTTGGTGGCGACGGATGAAGCGCCGCAGCCGCTGAGCGGCGAAGCGGTCGAACTCCCGCTGCGAGCCGACCCTGCGAACGGTGCCGTCGACGTTCACCCGAGGATTGTCGATCCTGCCCTCGAGCAACGCGACCCAGCGGTCCCAGCCGGGGGCGACGTACGACGGCTGCCGGGCGAGTCCGTTCATGTACTTGCCGAAGTAGCCGGTGTGGTAGCCGGCCTCCTTGATCCTGGTCGCCACCGTGTCCCGGTCGTGTCCCTGTGCCACAAACGGCGGATGGGTCACGTTGGTGTGGCACCCGTGGTTGTGGGGGTAGCGACTGGTCAGGATCGAGGCGCGCGCCGGCCCGCACAACGGCATCGCGCTATACCCCCGCCGGAAGCGCACCCCCTTCCGCACCAGCCGTCTCCAGGTCCGGTCCATCGACCTCAGCGTCGAACGCATCTGATCGTCCGTGATGATCCACAGGACGTTGTCGGCCACGGGCCACACCCTACGTACGCCGACTTCCGTGACCGCTTCTGTGACGAAACATGACGGGTGATGGTCGGGCGGTGGCCTGACGGCGGCATGATCGGGCGGTCGCCCGTCAGCGGCGAGCCTCAGCCTGAGGCATACCGTCCGCGCCGCCTCGGCAACTGCCAGGGCTGTGGCCCATCGAGCGGCGACCCGGTGCACTCCCAGACCAGCCGGAACACCTCAGCCAGGGCCGGATCGTGCCACCGCTCGTCCTCGCTGACATGGAGCCGGTCCGGCATCGGTCCACCGCGTCGATGCCGGCGCGCCGTCGGCCGGGGTCGGCCCTCGAGGTGCTCGATGGTGCCAAGCACCAGGTGAGCGTCCGCCAGTGGCGCTCCTGGCCACAGCAGCTCAAGCACCCCGGGAGCAGCGCGGAGCTCGGCCAAGTGCGGCGCAAGGTCGGCCACCACGGCCGGTTCGAGAAGGAGCGCTGGGGTCCAGAGTCCGTCCTCGCCGTACCACCACATGATCCGGGCGAGCGAAAGCGGCGACGTGATCACGTACTTGACCGCGGCCGGGTCCACCGGGTCATCCTCGCAGGATCAGCGTCGGGTGCGCTGACCCGCAATGACCTCGAGACCGCTGAAGCTCACGATGCCACGCGTGGCTTCACGCGGACTCGCGTCCATCGGTGTGCAAGCGGACAGCGGCATGTGAGTGGGCTTCTGGGTGGGGGATCCGGAGCGACGGAGAATGGATCGGCAAGGTTCGGGTGCGCCTATGCTCCCTGAGGTGATGACCGATCCCGACGCCATCCGGGTTCTGTGCTTTGGTGACTCGAACACCCACGGCTGTCCCGGTGACGACATTGACTATCTTCGGCTGCCCGCCGATCGTCGTTGGACCGGTCTTCTTCAAGACCTACTCGGAGACGGCTACGAAGTCATCGAGGAAGGGCTGAACGGGCGCACCACTGATGTGGAATACGAGGACCGACCCGGCCACAACGGGCGGCCTTACTTCGCCCCCTGTCTGCTGAGCCATCAACCCTTGGACGTCGTTGTGGTCATGCTCGGGTCTAACGATCTCAAGGCGTGCTTCGGCCGCACACCGACGGACATTGCGGAGGCGCTGCACGGCTACATCGACGACGTCGCCGCCAACGTAGCTGAGGGCGGTCGCGTGCCGGGGATCGTGCTTGTTAGCCCCGTCCGGATCGACGACACCGCCGCGTGGTTCGAGGAGATCTCCGGTGGAACTTACGACCGCGAGATTGTCTCGAGATCTCGGAGACTGACCGAGGAGATCCGTCGCGTGGCGCAGGGGCGTGGTGTGCTTTACGCCGATGCGGCGCAGGTCGCCCACGTAGGCGCTGACGGGCTCCACTTCACACTTGACTCACATCCTCGATTTGCGGCGATGATCGCCGCGACCGTTTCCCGGGGGTTGCCGGACTCTCTGTCTCGGTAGTCGGCTGTCCGCTCCCGACCGTACATCGGCACGACCGAGCGAAAGGCGGCATGATCGGGCTCCGCCCGCAGAGCGGTGCGATGACCGCCTGAACCCGCAGGTATGAGCGGGCGAGTTACGTCTCACGGTGGTCGACGACAACGCCTCTGGCGTCCACCACCGGCTCTGGGCACAACGACACCACGGTGTCGAGTGCCGTGATGTGAAGAAGTCTTGCGATGCCATCACTGGCCCCGACCACTGAGAGCGTGCCGCCACGCGCTTTGACCTGCTTCACTGCTCCGACGAGCGTGCCCAAGGTCGTGAGCTCCATGAAGGTGACTTGACTGAGATCTACGACGATGCGGGGTTCGGCTTGTAGAGCGATCGCGCGGTGGTAGGCCTGGATCAAGTCGGTTTGGACCGCGAGATCCAATGCACCGGCGGGCGTGACCACGACGTGGTCTTCCGCGAGTTCAACGGCAACGCTGGCTTTGCAC
>JBIOUP010000332.1:0-2558 GCA_044867305.1 Dermatophilaceae bacterium | reverse complement strand
GCTTCGGGCTCAAGGTGGGCGAGGTCAGCAAGGGCCGGTTTGCCGCCAGGATCAACGAGCTGGTCGCCGGCCACGAGATGCTGGAGACGGTCATCGGTGCGATGCTGCAGGCGCGCGAAGGCCTGCAGAGGGAGTTCATGCGCCTGCACCGGCGGATGTTGGCGATCGTACGTGGCGATGCGGTCTGCCGTCGGCTGATGACGGCACCCGGCGTGGGCGCCTTGGTGGCGGTCACGTTCAAGACTGCCGTCGATGATCCGGAACGGTTCCGCACCGCCAAGGCGGTGGGGGCTCACTTCGGGCTCACGCCGAAGCGGTACCAGTCGGGCGAGACCGACGTGAGCGGCGGGATCAGCAAAGTCGGGGATGGGATGGTGCGCACTGCCCTCTATGAGGCAGCCAACGCGATGCTGACCCGGACCGTCCGCGTCTCGGCGCTCAAGCGCTGGGCTCTGGAGGTCGCCAGGCGCTGCGGCACGAAGCGGGCGAAGGTGGCGCTGGCGCGCAAGCTGGCTGGGACGTGCTAGACAACATGGCACACGCCGCCCTTGGCTTCGTGCTCGTCGTCCCACGCAACGAGCTCCGACGTCGGGCTGGCTGAGCGGGCGTCTCCGTCGCAGGCCCTCATCCCGATCTGGGTCGACCAGACCGGTCGAGGATGGGGGCGACCATGGCCAAGCAACCGACGAACCGCCGACCGCTCACCCTCAAGGTCGGCTTCGAGCCCGGGCGCGGCAGTCGGGACGCGCTGGGTCGCGCCTACGAGCGCCTGCTGCCGTCCCTCGTCCGCGCGGTCGCTCCCGGCCCGCCACCACCATCGAGAGGGGCGCACCATGAGGTCCCACCCGCCGAGAGCCATCCCTCCGGCCCTGCCGCGCGTGGCCATCTACGCCAGGGTCTCTTCCGACCAGCAGGCTGAGCGGCACACCATCGACAGCCAGCTGGGCGAGCTGACGGCGCGCGCCTCCCGGGACGGTCATCTCGTCCCAGACGACAGGCTGTTCGTCGACAACGGCCACAGCGGCGCCAGCCTGGTCCGCCCCGCCCTGGAGCGCCTGCGCGACCTGATCGCCCTGGCCGCCGTCGGCACCCTCTACGTCCACGCGCCGGACCGCCTCGCCCGCAGCTATGCCCACCAAGTCCTGCTGCTCGAGGAGTTCGCTCATGCCGGTACAGAGGTGATATTCCTCAACCGGCCAATCGGGGACACGCCCGAGGACAACCTGCTGCTCCAGCTGCAAGGGATGTTTGCGGAGTACGAGAGGGCCAAGGTCCTGGAGCGCAGCCGGCGGGGCAAGCGGCATCGGGCTCAGGCGGGCGCCGTCAGCGTGCTTTCCCGCGCGCCCTTCGGCTACCGCTACGTCACCCGCGAGGCGGGCGGTGGGGAGGCGCGCTACGAGATCGACGAGAACGCCGCCAGGGTCGTCCGTCAGATCTTCGCCTGGATAGGGCACGAGCGCCTGACGCTCGCCGCGGTGTGCCGACGGCTGCACGCGGCCGGCATCCCGAGCCCGTCCGGCAAGGCGCACTGGAGCCGGGCCATGATCCATACGATGCTGCTCAACCCGGCATATGCCGGGCGAGCCGTCTACGGCCGCCGCTGCTGCATCCCTTGGCGGTCGCCGTTGCACCCTCCGCGGGGACACGACCGCCTACCGAAGCGGCCCTTCCGGCAAGTCCGGGCGGCGGGCGACCGGCACATCACCGTGCCCGTGCCGGCAATCGTGGACGAGGCGCTGTTCGCGAGCGCGGCGGAGCAGCTCGAGGAGAACCGGCGCCGCAGCCGGGAGCGTCTGGCCGGCGTGCGCTATCTACTGCGGGGTCTCCTGGTCTGCCGGAAGTGCGGCTACGGTTTCACGGGCCACCATCACAGGGGGCGGTGGCGTTACTACCGGTGCTGCGGCACCGATCGCAGCCGGTTCCACGGCCAGTTCCGCTGCGACGCCCGGCTGGTCGCGGTCGAGCCGCTCGATGCGGCCGTCTGGGACGAGGTCTGCCGGCTGCTGAAAGACCCGGCGCGGGTTATGGAGGAGTATCAGCAGCGCCTCGACGCGGTACAGGCCAGCCCGCGTCGGCTAGAGCTCGACATCCTCGAGCGTCAGGTCGTCAAGGCCCGCCGTGCGATCGACCGCGTCATCGACGGCTACGCCGAAGGTCTGATCGAGAAGCCCGAGTTCGAGCCGCGCATCGCCGAGCTCCGCTCGCGGGCCGCGAGGCTCGAAGCCGAGGCCGAGGCACTGCGGGTGGCGGAGGAGCAGGCCCATTCCCTTCAGCTCGTCATCAGCAAGCTCGGTCTGTTCGCGACGATGGTGCGTGACCGGCTGGAGGCGGCGAGCTGGTCCACGATGCGCGACATCGTCCGCACCCTCGTCAGGCGTATCGAGGTGGCCGACGATGCCGTCCGCGTGGTCTTTCGCGTGGACCCGGGCTCTTCCGGCCCATCACACCCACTTCGGCATTTGCCACATTGTCCAACACGTCGCCGCGAGCTTGCGGGCGACGGCGATGCGGGCCCGCGCCATGCCGCGGCGCCTGGCGACCTGCATGCCCCAGGCGCG
>JBIOUP010000331.1:0-5489 GCA_044867305.1 Dermatophilaceae bacterium | reverse complement strand
GTTCGCCGAGCGTGCCGCCGCGGCCGCCGAGGGCACCGGCTTCGAGAAGACCCCCAAACGCTTCGACGCACCCACGCTCGCCACCATGTCGCGGGTGTTCGCTCGCGAGGCCGCCTCGCGCGTCGCCCTCGACGGCTCACGCTGGGTGGCGGGTGCGGCCGATCCGGGCACGCCGGCGGTTGCCGCGGTCACCGGCATACCGACCGCCGCGATCCAGGCTGCGCAAGCCGGACTGGTCACCGACATGTCCTCCGTCGCGGACGCCCTCTACGCAAGGACCGCACCATGAACGAGTATGCCGTCCATCCGGTCGCCGTCGTCGGCATCGCGGCGATCATGCCTTCGGCCCGCGACGGCGACGCGTTCTGGGCCAACATCAAGGGTGGTCGGTACTGCATCACCGACGTGCCGCCTGAGCGCTGGGACCCGGCCTCTTACTACTCCCCCGACCGCACTGCACGCGACAAGACCTACTCGATGATCGGCGGCTGGGTCCGCGAGTTCGACTGGGACCCCATCGCCTGGCGGCTGCCGATCCCTCCTACGGTGGCCGGCCAGATGGACGAAGGCCAGCGCTGGGCCCTCTCGGCGGCTCGCCGAGCCCTGCTCGACGCCGGCTGGCCCAGCTGGAACATCGACAACGAGCGGGTCGCCGTCATCCTCGGCAACGCCATCGGCGGCGAGAAGCACTACGTGTCCAGCATGCGGATCCGGCTTCCCGAAGCGCTCAGGCGCCTGCAGGAGTCGCCGACGCTGCTGACCCTGCCTCCCGACACGCAACACGACATCGTCGAAGAGACCCGGTCGCGCTTCCTGGACAACGCCCTGGAGATCACCGAGGACACCATGCCCGGTGAGCTGTCCAACGTCATCGCCGGACGGATCTCCAACGTCCTCAACCTGCGTGGTCCCAACTTCACCACCGACGCTGCCTGCGCGTCGGGCCTGGCGGCCCTCAGCTCGGCCGTGCTCGGACTCAACGACCACCAGTACGACGCCGTCATCAGCGGCGGCATCGACCGCAACATGGGCGTGGACGCATTCGTCAAGTTCTCCAAGATCGGCGCGCTGTCCGCCTCTGGCACAAGGCCCTTCGATGCCGGCGCGGACGGGTTCGTGATGGGCGAAGGGGCGGCCCTGTTCGTGCTCAAACGCCTCGAGGACGCCGAGCGCGACGGCGACCGGATCTACTCGGTCATCCTCAGCATCGGCGGCTCCTCAGACGGCAAGGGCAAGGGCATCACCGCACCGAACCCGATCGGCCAGCAGCTCGCCGTCTCGCGGGCGTGGGAGCGCTCGGGCGTCGACCCGGCCACGGTCGGGGCCATCGAGGCACACGGCACGTCGACCAGCGTGGGCGACGCGGCCGAGCTGGAAAGCCTGGCCACGATCTTCGGGGCCGCAGGCGTTGCGCCGGGCACCATTGCCCTCGGGTCCGTCAAGTCCAACATCGGCCACCTCAAGGCCGCTGCCGGGACGGCTGGGCTGTACAAGATGGTCCGCTCGCTGCACGAGAAGGTCCTTGCCCCCTCGCTGAACTTCGTCAACCCCAACGAGAACGTCGACTGGGACACCACGCCCTGCGCCGTCAACACCCGACTGCGCGACTGGCCGACCCCCGACAGCGGCGTGCGCCGTGCGGGTGTCAGCGCCTTCGGCTTCGGCGGCACGAACTTCCACATCGTCCTGGAGGAGCACGTCCCCGGGGCGCACCAGCCGCCGCCACGCGTCATGGCCTCCGCCGCAGTGCCGAACGGCGCCGTGCTTGCCTCGTCCGAATCCGTCGCCAGCACGCCCTCGTCTGCCGGGCCGGCACCGGCCACCGCCAAAGCGCCGCTGCGGGGCGCACTCGTCATCGGCGGGCGCGACGACGCCGATGTCCTGGCGCAGGTCCGCTCGGCGCTGGCGGAAGCGCACGCGGGCACCGCCCCGGCACCGGCCGCCCCGGACCCTGCCCACGCCAACGCGGCGGTCCGGGTGGCCGTGGACTATGCCGACGCCGCCGAGCTGGCCGGCAAGCTCGACAAGCTGGCCAAGGGGCTGGCATCCGGAAACCCGGCTGTCTTCCGCATGCTGCGCCAGCAAGGCGTCTTCCTCGGACGCGGCCCCGCGCCCAAGCTGGCCTTCCTCTACACCGGCCAAGGCTCCCAGTACGTCAACATGGTCAAGGATCTGTACGAGCGCGAGCCGATCGTCCAGCGGACCTTCGCGGAGGCCGACCGGGTGATGGCGCCGCTGCTCGGGCGGCCACTGACGTCCTTCATCTTCGTCGACCCCCACGACGAGGATGCGGTCAAGACCGCGAACCAGCAGCTCATGCAGACCGAGATCACCCAACCCGCCGTGCTGGCAACGGATTTGGCGCTCACCCGGCTGCTCGCGGCATACCAGATCAAGCCCGACATGGTCATGGGGCACAGCCTCGGCGAGTACGGGGCGCTCGTCGCCGCCGGCTCGCTCGACTTCGACGCCGCCCTCGAGGCGGTGAGCGCGCGCGGTCGGGAGATGGCCAACCTGTCGGTGCCCGACAACGGCGCCATGGCCGCCGTCTTCGGCCCGCTGCCCGAGATCGAGCGGATCGTCGCCGAGGCCGAGGGCTACGTCGTCATCGCCAACATCAACAGCTACTCCCAGGCCGTGGTGGGGGGAGCGACCGAGCCGGTCGAGCGGATCGTCGAGGCCTTCCAGGCAGCCGGGATGAACGCCGTGCGCATCCCGGTGAGCCATGCGTTCCACACCGAGATCGTCGCGCCCGCGTCGCCGGCCTTCATCAAGTCCCTTCGCCGTCTCGACATGGTCGGCCCGAAGCTGCCCATCGTCGCGAACGTCACCGGCGAGTTCTACCCCGCCGACGCGGACACCGAGCTCATGCTCGACTTCGCCGGGCGGCAAATCGCCTCCCCCGTGCAGTTCGTCAAGGGCCTACAGACCCTCTACGGTGCCGGCGCAAGGGTGTTCGTCGAGGTCGGCCCGAAGAAGGCGCTGCACGGCTTCGTCGAGGACGTCCTGACGGCCCACCATGACGACGTCCTGGCCCTCTTCACGAACCACCCCAAGGTGGCCGACGACGTCGCTGTCAACCAGGCGCTGTGCGGCCTGTATGCCGCTGGGCACGGTTTCGCGCCCGCCGCCACCACGGCCGCCGCGCCGCCCGGGAGTGAACCAAGCACCTCGGCCACGGTCATCGCCGCGCCGGCACCCCCGCCCACTGTCAGCACCCCCGCAGCCCCGGCGGATCCGCCCTCCGACGAGGTCATCCGCGAGCTCGGCCAGCTGTTCGCAGGCGTGTTGGAGCAGGGCCTGCGCCTCTACGGCTACCCCTCGGCACCGAGCGAGCCGGCATACCGACAAGAGGCACCCGAGCCGAGCCCCGCGCCGCAGCCAGCCGCGGCACCGACAACGTACGAGCCCATCGTCATCACCGGCGCCGGGATCGGGCTGCCGGGCGTCGAGCGAACCTTCGACGACGAGAACGTCGCCCGGATCCTCGCCGGCCAGCAGTTCATCACCCCGCTGCCGCAGCACGTCCGCGAGCGCCTGGCCGACATGAACATCACTCGGCTGGTCAAAGATGCCAGCGGCGGGGGCAGCTTCCAGACCATCGACGACCCCGCAGAGGTCATCAAGCTTGCCGGCCGGACCGCCCCGGTCGACCTGGTGGCGCAGTACGGCCTCGACACCGCCCGCGACGAGGCGCTCGACGAGACCACCCGCCTGGCCATCGCGGCCGGCTTCGAGGCGTTGCATGACGCCGGCATACCGCTGGCCATGCAGTACAAGACGACGACCCTCGGCACCCAGCTCCCGGACCGATGGGGCCTTCCCGAGGCGCTGCGCGACGACACCGGGATCATCTTCCCGTCGGCCTTCCCGGGCTATGACCGCTTCGCCGAGGCGGTCGAGGGATATGCGATCGACCGCACCCGCCGCGAGAACCTGCTTGCCCTCGAGGGGGTCCGCGCCCGGATGAGCGGTACGGAACCGGCTGCGGCGGAGGTGGATCGGCTCATCGCGCAGCTGCGCGAGGCGCTGGAGCGGGAGCGGTTCGTCTTCGACCGGCGGTTCATCTTCCGCGTCCTGTCGATGGGGCACGCCCAGTTCGCCGAGATCATCGGCGCCCGTGGGCCCAACACCCAGACCAACTCGGCATGCGCCAGCACCACCCAGGCCCTCTCGCTCGCCGAGGACTGGATCCGATCCGGCCGCTGCCGCCGGGTCGTCATCATCAGCGCCGACAACGCGACCGGCGAGCACATCCTGCCCTGGGTGACCGGAGGCTTCCTCGCGTCCGGCGCGGCGGCGACCGACGAGCGGGTCGAGGACGCCGCCACCCCGTTCGACCGCCGCAGGCACGGGATGATCGTCGGGTCGGGCGCTGCCGCCATCGTCCTCGAGTCCGCCGCGGCGGCGCGCGAGCGCGGCATCCAGCCGATCTGCGAGGTGCTCGCGGCGGTGACTGCCAACAGCGCCTTCCACGGCTCGCGCCTGGACGTCGAGCACATCGGCGGGGTCATGGACGCCCTTGTGGCAGAGGCCGAGCAGCAGGGCGTCGACCGGGCCGACATCGCGGCCCGCACGGTGTTCGTCTCGCACGAGACCTACACGCCCGCTCGGGGCGGCAGCGCATCGGCGGAGGTCTTCGCGTTGCGCCGGATCTTCGGTGACGGCGCTGACCGGGTCGTCATCACCAACACCAAGGGGCTGACCGGTCACGCGATGGGCGCCGGGATCGAGGATGTCGTCGCGGTCAAGTCGCTGGAGACCGGCATCGTGCCGCCGGTCGTCAACTTCAAGGAGCCCGACCCCGAGCTCGGCCCGCTCAACCTGTCGACCGGGGGCGACTACCCCGTGGAGTACGCCCTGCGGCTGGCCGCGGGTTTCGGCTCGCAGATCGCCATGACCCTGCTGCGCTGGACCCCTATGCCCGACAAGCGGCACCGGCGCCCCAACGAGCTCGGCTACGCGTACCGCATCGTCGACGCGGACACCTGGCAGGGCTGGCTCGACCGGCTCTCCGGCCGCCCTGGCAGCACCCTGGAGGTCGACCACCGGCGGCTGCGCATCGTCGACCGGGGCGCGCCGGACGTCCCAGTGACGCGCCGCACGCACGTGCCAGTGCCGTATGCCGGCCGACTGGCTCCCGCGGCCCCGGGCGTTTCCGCCCCCGTCGCCGCTCCTGCGGCTGCTACCGCTCCACCTGCATCCGAGCCAGCCACGCCTGGCGAGGACCCGGTGCTGGCACAGGTCACGGCCATCGTCGCCGACCTCACCGGCTATCCACCCGACCTGCTCGACCCCGACCTCGACCTGGAAGCCGACCTCGGCGTCGACACCGTCAAACAAGCCGAGGTCTTCGCCTCCGTCCGCGCGCACTACGGCGTGGAACGTGACGACACCCTGGCGCTGCGCGACTTCCCCACCATCAACCATGTCGCCGCCTGGATTCGGGCCAAGACTGGGGCCACAGCGCCGGTCCCGAGCGCTGGCAA
>JBIOUP010000330.1:0-5397 GCA_044867305.1 Dermatophilaceae bacterium | reverse complement strand
CCTCCACCGACGATGCCGACGGCGAGGTGACCGCCGCCGTTGACCCCAGTGGGCTCACCGTTGCCCAGGTGTCCGCGGCCATCGCTGCCCTCACCGGACGGCAGGAGCAGGTTCCCCCCGCGGTGAGTTCGATCAAGGTCGGGGGCAAGCGCGCGTACGCCCGGGCACGGGACGGCGAGCAGGTGGACCTGGCGGCCCGGGCCGTCGTGGTGCACCGGTTCGACCTGCTCGAGCTGGCGACCGGCACGGCATACCGCCAACCCGGCACCGAGAGCACCGTGCTGGACGCCGAGGTGGCGCTCGAAGTCTCAGCAGGCACGTACGTGCGGGCTCTTGCGCGTGACCTGGGCGCCGCCCTCGGTGTGGGCGGGCACGTCACCCGGTTGCGGCGTACGAGGGTCGGGCTGTTCGGCCTGGAGGCAGCATCTGACCTGGCCGCCCTGGAGGCTCTCGGCCCGGACGGCCTGACCCTGATCAGCCTGGCCGACGCAGCCCGGGCCCACTTCCGGATTCATGAGCTCACCGCAGTGCAGGCGGATGCGCTGTCCCACGGTCGGACCATCGAATCCGCTCCTGGCCCTGAGGCCGAGGGTGAGGCGTTGCCGGTCGCCGGGATCGGACCCGACGGTAGGCTCATCGCCATGCTCGACGAGTCCGCCCCGCAGGCCAGGGCTCATGTCGTGTTCACCCCCGCGGGTTCGTAGAGTGTCCCCCGTGCGGGTCTGGAACGGGATGGACGAGGTCCCCAAGGACATCGGCCCCTCTGTGGTGACCTTGGGCAACTTCGACGGTGTCCATCGCGGGCACCGGGCCGTGCTGTCCACCGTGGTGGCTCAGGCGACCGCCTTGCAGCGCCCGTCCGTGGCGGTGACTTTTCATCCGCACCCCATTGCTGTGCTGCGCCCCGACCTGGCACCGCCCATGATCTCCTCACTTCGCCAACGGCTGGCCCTGCTCGAAGCAACCGGGCTGGACGCCGTCCTCGTGCTGGAGTTCACGACCGAGTTCGCCGCACAGACTCCCGAGCAGTTCGTCAGCCGCGTGTTCGTCGGCGCGCTGCATGCCCAAGTCGTCGTGGTCGGCGAGGACACCCGCTTCGGGGCCCGCAACAGCGGCACGGTCGACACGCTGCGCGAGCTGGGTGAGCGGTTGGGGTTCGGCGTCATCGTGCTGCAGGACATCGGCGAAGGCGGCCGGTGGTCCTCGTCCCGGGCCCGAGAGCTCGTCGCGGCCGGCGACGTCCGCGGCGCAGCCGAGGTGCTCGGCCGCCCACATCGCGTCGACGGTCTGGTCGTGCACGGCGACCACCGGGGCCGGCTGCTCGGCTTCCCCACCGCCAACCTCGGCGGCGATATCGACGGCATGGTCCCCCAGGACGGCGTGTATGCCGGGTGGCTGACCAGGTTGGAGCTGCCCACCGGCACGCTCGACCGGGTGCTGCCCGCTGCGATCTCCATCGGCACCAACCCGACCTTCCACGGGATCGGGCGCCGGGTCGAGGGTTACGTGCTGGACCGCACCGACCTGGAGCTGTACGGCGAACGGATCGCCTACGAGTTCGTGTCGCGCCTGCGCCCCACGCTGACCTTCGATGGCATCGAACCGCTCATCGAGCAAATGAACGAGGACGTCGCCCAGTGCCGCTCGGTGCTCGGCCAGATCGTCCCGTCCTGACCGAGCCTCGCCAGGCCTCGACCGGCGAGTGACCGCTGGGTGCCGCCGCTGCGCCCGGGTCGATGTGAAGCCGCATCGGCATCCAAGCCGGTAGCACATCGACCGACGGGAGACGTAGGTTGCACTGCGCGAGCCCGGCGTCATCACCGTGGCAGGCTGGGGGCATGTCCCGGCTGCGAGCCCCAGCGTTCCGTATCCCTGACTGGAGCGAGATCCTGGACAACCCCGAACGGTTACGGCGCTTCATGAACTTCTGGCCGCCCTTCCGTTTCGCCGGCATCCGGATCGTCGACATCGCGCCGGACTGGTCGTCCGCCAAGGTGCGCCTGAAGCTCAACCTGATGACGCGCAACTACGTCGGCACCCAGTTCGGTGGGTCGATGTTCTCGATGACCGACCCGTTCTGGATGATCCTGTTCATCCACCGGCTCGGTCCGGAATACGTCGTGTGGGACCAGCGCGCCGAGATTGAGTTCCGCAGGCCGGGCAAGAGCCATCTGCAGACCCAGTTCGTGGTCGACCCAGTGGTCGTCCAGGAGCTGCGCGACGCCGCCGACCATGGCGAGAAGGTCCTGCGGTGGTTCGAGAACGACATCGTCGACAAGTCCGGCGAGGTCGTCGCGCGGGTACGGCGGCAGCTGTACGTGCGGCGCCGACAGGAGCGATAGAGCCCGCAACGAAGCGGTTGGCGAGCACACGGCCGACCTGCGAGAGCGGCCGATCCGGCATACCTTGGTCACATTCACGTGCCCGGCCGGGCGCGGGCCGGGATACTGTGCGGTAACTTCTCGCACCACCAGCGACCCCATTCACAGCCCCCACTGTCGAAGGAGACAACACCGTGGCCATGCGTTATGCGGGCACCGAGCGCGTCGACCACGCGATCCTGGAGAGCCGGGCTCCCAGTGTCGCCGCCCTGTTCCGGGACCGGGTCGCCAAGTCGGCGAACTCGGAGGCGTTCCAGTACTTCGAGGGCAAGGAGCTGGTCCACGTCACCTGGGCACAGGTCAAGGACCGGGTGTATGCCGTGGCGGCGGGCCTCATGTCGCTCGGCATCGAGCTGGAGGACCGGGTCGCGATTGCCTCGCATACCCGCTACGAGTGGGCCATCGCCGACCTCGCGATCATGTGCGCGGGTGGCGCGACGACCACCGTCTACCCCTCGACCATCGCCGAGGACGTCGCCTACATCGTCGCCGACTCCGGCAGCAAGGTCGTCTTCGCCGAGGACGATGGACAGGTGGAGAAGCTGCGGCACCACCGCGACGAGATCCCTGAGGTGTCCCAGGTCGTCACGTTCGCGATCGGCGACGACGAGGAGTTCGAGGACGAGTGGATCATCACGCTCGCCAAGCTGGAACGGATCGGGCGCCAGGCCCTCTCGCATGACTCCGGCATGGTGGATGAGCGCATCGACCAGATCACTCCGGACCATCTGGCACTGGTCATCTATACCTCGGGAACGACCGGCCGGCCCAAGGGAGCGGAGATCAGCCAGGACGCCATCGTCTACGAGGGCGCGACGATCGCCTCGGTGGCCATGCTCAGCCAGGACGACCTGCAGTTCCTGTGGCTGCCCCTTTCGCACATCTTCGGCAAGATCATGCTCACCCTGCCCATCCAGATCGGCTTCCCGACGGCGATCGACGGGCAGATCGACCGCATCGTGGACCACCTGGCGATCGTCAAGCCGACCTTCATGGCAGCGGCTCCGCGCATCTTCGAGAAGGCCTACGGGCGGATCTCGATGATGTTGAGCCAGGAAGAGGGCATCAAGCGCAGGCTCATGGACTGGGCGATGGACATTGGGCGGCAGACCATCGAGGCCCGCGCCGAGGGCCGCGACCCGAGCCCCGTCGTGCAGGCCCAGCACCTGCTGGCCGATCGGCTGGTGTTGTCCAAGGTCCGCGACCGGTTCGGCGGGCGGATCCGGTTCTTCATCTCCGGATCGGCCAAGCTGGACGCAGACGTCGCCAAATGGTTCGGGTCCGTCGGGCTGCTCATCATCGAGGGCTACGGGCTGACCGAGACCTCGGCCGCCACCACGGTCAACCGCCCGGAGAAGGGCATGTTCCGCTACGGCACGGTCGGGTGGCCGATGCCCGGCACCGAGATCAAGGTCGCCGACGACGGCGAGATCCTCGTGCGGGGTCCTGGTGTGATGCGCGGCTACCGCAACCGGCCGAAGGAGACCCAGGAGGCTTTCGACGAGGCAGGCTATTTCAAGACCGGCGACATCGGCGAGATGGACGACTTCGGCTTCATCAGCATCACGGACCGTAAGAAGGACCTGTTCAAGACCTCCGGCGGCAAGTACGTCGCACCCTCGCAGATCGAGACGGCTTTCAAGGGCATCTGCCCGTTCGTCTCACACCTGCTCGTGCAGGGGGAGGGCCGCAACTACGCCACCGCCCTGGTCACCCTGGACCCCGAGGCAATCACGGGGTGGGCAGCGGCAAACGCAATGGCCGGCAAGTCCTACCGCGAGATCGTCGCGTCGCCGCAGGTCCGCGAGATGGTGCAGGGCTACATCGACAAGCTCAACACCAACCTCAACCGGTGGGAGACCATCAAGCGCTTCACCATCCTCGAGCGCGACCTGAGTATCGAGGAGGGCGAGCTGACCCCGAGCCTCAAGCTCAAGCGCAAGGCGGTCTCGGAGAAGTACCGCGAGCAGATCGATTCGCTCTACGTGTGAGCGCTACTGCTCGCCCAGCAGCGGCACGAACGCGTAGTGGCCCAGGCTGCGCTTGCCGCCGTCGGGGCTGACCTGCCACAGCTCGCCCTGGGCCGGGATCACCAGGACCCCGTCCGGGCCGAGTTGCCGGCACAGCGTCTCGGGCACGTGGGTCGCCATGGCGGACACCAGGATCCGGTCATACGGCCGGTATGCCGGTGCGCCGAGCTGGTGCGGGTCCGCGGCCACGATGCGGGCCCACGGCATACCGGCCGCGGCGAGATTGGCTCGACCCCACTCGAGCAGCTCCGGCACGCGTTCGATGCCGACGACCTCGCCGGTCGGGCCGACGAGCTGGGCAAGCAACGCCGTTGTCCACGCCGAGCCTGAGCCCACGTCCAGAACTCGCTGGCCGGGCTGGGCGTCGAGGGCGACCAGCATGTTGCGGACTGTCGTCGGCTGGGAGTTGGTCTGCCCGTAGCCGATCGGCAGGGCTCGGTCGACGTCGGCGTACCGGCGCTGGTCGGGCGGCAGGAAGCTGGCGCGTGGCACCTCGCGCATGGCGGTGGCCACGCGCTCGGCAGCGGAAAGCTCGGCCACGAGCGCCATTATCCGCCGGTAGAATCGCCGAATGCCCGGTGCGTCGGTTTTCGGCCTCCTCGAGCCGTTGCTCGAGCGGGTGCAGAAGCCGCTGCAGTACGTAGGCGGCGAGCTGAACTCGACGGTCAAGGACTGGCACTGCGGGGGGTTCGGCGCGCAGGGGCAGGAGCTCACCGTGCGGTGGGCGCTTCTGTACCCCGATGCCTACGAGGTCGGCCTGCCCAACCAGGGCGTGATGATCCTCTACGAAATCCTCAACGAGCGTCCCGACGCTCTGGCCGAGCGCGCGTATGCCGTGTGGCCCGACCTCGAGGCGCTGCTGCGCGAGAGCGGGGTGCCGCAGTTCACCGTCGACGGTCATCGCGCGGTCGGCGAGTTCGACGTGTTGGGTGTGTCGTTCTCGACCGAGCTGGGGTACACGAACCTGCTCACCGCACTCGATCTGG
>JBIOUP010000329.1:0-7178 GCA_044867305.1 Dermatophilaceae bacterium | reverse complement strand
TCGCCGACGAAGAACCCGTTGTTGAGGATGTTGCGGTGGCTGAGGGTCGCGCCCTTGGGGAACCCCGTGGTGCCCGAGGTGTACTGGATGTTGATCGGGTCGAGTGGGCGCAGCCGGGATGCCACCTCGTCGAGCCGGGCAGGTGGCACCGAGCGGGCGGTCGCCAGCAGCTGCTCCCAGGCCGGGGTCCCGAGCAGCACGACCTGCTCCAGGCCGGGCACCTCGTCGCGGACCTGCTCGATCATCGCGGCATAGTCGGAGGTCTTGAAGGCCGGCGCCGCGACGAGCAGCCGCACGCCGGACTGGTTGAGCACGTACTGCAGCTCGTGGGTGCGGTATGCCGGGTTGATGTTGACGAGGATCGCGCCCACCTTCGCGGTGGCGTACTGAACCAGGACCCACTCGGAGCAGTTCGGTGCCCAGATCCCCACCCGGTCGCCCGGCACGATCCCCGCGCCGAGCAGGGCCCGGGCCAAGGTGTCGACGTCGCGCGCCAGCTCGGCATACGTCCAGCGCCGGTTCTGTGCGACGTCGACGAGGGCCTCACGGTCGGCAAACCGGCGCACCGTGTCGTCGAGGTTCTCACCGATGGTCGTCTCGATGAGCGGGACGTTGGTCTCGCCGGTGGCGACGGACAGCGCCATGTGTGGGCCTCCCTCGGTTCGCGGTCTGGGTCAGCAGCCAACCGAGCCTATGCCAGACTCAGGCTCACAGTTTGCCCGGCCGCGGCTGCACGGATCGGACAGGGAGACGTGGGACCGAGCACTACCCCATCGCCCATCGAGGCGATCGACCGTGCGCTCCTGCTGCTGGACGAACTGTCCACCGCCGGCGCCCAGGGCCGCTCGCTCGCCGACCTTGCCCACATCCTGCGCATCAACAAGTCGACCGCCTACCGAGCGCTGGTCACCCTGCGGACCCGGGGCTACGCCCAGCAGGATGCGCACACCGGGAATTACCTGCTGGGTCCGGCCGCGATCGCTCTTGGCACGCGTTACCTGGAAGGCGACAGCCTGGCGCTGCTGCTGCACCCGGCACTGGTCGCGCTCAGCCGCGAGGTCGACGAGCTGGTGCACCTGGGGGTCCTGGCCTCCGACCAGGTGCTCTACATCGACAAGGTCGAGCCAGAACACGCAATCCGGGTGTGGTCGCAGATCGGCCGGACCGTTCCCGTGGCGAGCACGTCACTTGGCCGAGCCTTGCTCGCCTACCGAGGCACCGAAAGGGAGCAGCTCTCGGCATACATGAGCGCCTTGCCGCCGGACCGCAGGCTCGACGAGGAGCAAGTCTGGCGGCGCATCGAGGCGGCCCGACAGCTTGGCTACGCCACCGAGTACATGGAGAACGAGCCCGGCATCGCGTGCATCGGCGTCCCCATCCTGCGCGGCTCGACGGCCGTGGCCGCGGTGAGCATCACCGCCCCCGCGGAGCGGATGACCGACCCTCGGGTTCGCGAGCTGGCCGGCATGGTCGCGCACGTGGTCCCACCCATGCTGCCCCTCGGTCTGCGGCTGCCCGAGCCGATCAGCGCCTGAGCCGCGCCACCTCATCGCGCCCTCCAGCGAGTGGCGGGTTGCTAAACCGGGGCTGAAGCAGCCACAGCCTCCGCTCGTGTGCCCCGCCGAGGTCAGCCCGGTGCTGGCGATGGGCTCTGGCACGTGCCGTCAACTTCTGGGTATAGACCCTTGCACGATTGCCGTCGCGTCCGGAATACTCATTTCACCTAGCGTCATTATCATTTTGATAGGCGGAACGGTATGCTCACCGAACTTGTCAAGCATCGGATCATCCCCGTCGTCGTGGTCAACGACGCCGGGCAGGCCGACGGCCTGGCGCGGGCGTTGCTGGACGGCGGCCTGCCCGTCGCGGAGGTGACCTTCCGTACGCAGGCGGCCCCGGAGGCGATTCGGACGATGGCCAAGCATGCCGACCTGCTCGTCGGCGCCGGAACGGTCCTGACTCCCGAGCAGGTCGACGTCGCGCTCGAGGCCGGCGCGCGGTTCATCGTGTCCCCCGGCCTGCGCTCAGATGTCGTGGAGCGGGCCCGGCAGCATGACGTGCCCGTCATCCCGGGGGCAGTGACGCCGAGCGAGCTCATGGCCGCCCAAGCTCTGGGCCTGAGCACCGTCAAGTTCTTCCCGGCGTCGACGTACGGCGGCGTGTCGGCGATCAAAGCCCTGCACGCCCCGTTCGGCGACCTGCAGTTCGTCCCGACCGGGGGGGTCGGTCTGGCCAACCTTGGCGACTACCTCGCCCTGCCGTACGTGCCCGCCGTGGGCGGCTCGTGGATGGTGCCCGCGAGCGCGGTCGACGCCGGGAACTTCCAGCAGGTCGCCCAGCTGTGCCGAGAGGCCGTTGCCGCCGCCACCGCCACCACGGACTGAACGGAACCTCATGCCCACCCCACTTGCTCTTCGTCCCGCCGACGAATGCCGTTATGACGCGGTCTCTCTGGGTGAGATCATGCTGCGCCTGGACCCCGGCGAACTGCGCATCCGCACCGCACGCGCCTTCGAGGCGTGGGAGGGGGGCGGCGAGTACAACGTCGTCCGCGGCCTGCACAGGGTCTTCGGGCTGCGCACCGCCGCCGTCACCGCCCTGGTGGACAACGAGATCGGCCACCTGATCGAACAGTTCATCCTGGCCGGGGGCGTGGACACGTCGCTCATCCGCTGGGTGGACTTCGACGGCGTGGGGCGCACCGTCCGCAACGGACTGAACTTCACCGAGCGCGGCTTCGGGGTCCGTGGAGCGGTCGGGGTGTCCGACCGGGGCCACACCGCCGCCTCCCAGCTGCGACCGGGTGACATCGACTGGGACCACCTTTTCGGCGAGGTCGGCGTCCGCTGGCTGCACACCGGCGGGATCTTCGCCGCCCTTTCCGAGTCGACTGCGCAGACCGTGATCGAGGCGGTCACCGCCGCCAAGAGGCACGGCACGGTCGTCTCCTACGACCTCAACTACCGGCCGAGCCTGTGGAAGGCGATCGGCGGTCAGGAGCGGGCGCAGCAGGTCAACCGGGAGATCGCTTCGTCCATCGACGTCATGATCGGCAACGAGGAGGACTTCACCGCCGCCCTCGGGTTCCACGTCGAGGGCGTCGACGAGAACTTGACCGACCTGGAGGCGGCATCCTTCGGGGCGATGATCGATCGCGCCGTGCAGGCCTACCCCAACTTCCGCGTGGTGGCCACGACCATGCGCGGCGTGCGGTCGGCCTCGCGCAACGACTGGGCGGCCGTGGCCTGGTCCCGGTCCGACGGCCTGGTCGAGTCCACCAAGCGCGACCTGGAGGTCTTCGACCGCGTGGGCGGCGGCGACTCCTTCGCATCCGGGTTGATCTACGGGCTGCTGTCGGGCGCAGAGCTCGAGACCGCGGTGCAGCTCGGGGCCGCCCACGGGGCAATCGCCATGACGACCCCTGGGGACACCTCGATGGCCACCAGAAGGGAAGTCGTCAAGCTCGCTGGCGGCGGCAGCGCACGGGTGGACCGTTGATCGACCACCGCGGTAGCGACCCTCCCGACACCGCCCGGCCTATGGCCCCAAGGAAGGCATCCTGATGACCGACACGATTCAGCGGGTCGAGGTCCTCGTCAGCAGCCCGACGCGCAACTACGTCACGCTGCGCCTCACCACCGCCGACGGCATCGTCGGGCTCGGGGACGCGACCGTCAACGGACGTGAGCTGGCCATCGCGGCATACCTGGAAGGCCACATCGCTCCCTTACTCGTCGGCCGAGACCCCGCCCGCATCGAGGACACCTGGCAGTACCTCTACCGGGGCGTCTACTGGCGCCGCGGACCCATCACGATGGCCGCCATTGGTGCCGTCGACATGGCTCTCTGGGACATCCTCGGCAAGCGCACCGGGCAGCCGGTCTACCAGCTGCTCGGCGGCCAGGTCCGCGAGCACATCGCGACCTACCGCCACGCGTTCGGGTGGGACGCCCCGTCGCTGCTGGAGTCCGTCGACCGCCACCTGGCCGACGGCTTCACAAACGTCCGCATCCAGACGGGGGTCCCCGGGCTGGTCACCGTCTACGGCGTGACGCGGGAAGCGGCATACGAGCCAGCCGGGCGCGCGAACGCTCCAGCGGAGGAGACCTGGGACACCGGCGCCTATCTGCGTTACTTCCCCACGGTCGCCGAGCAGGTGCGCGATCACGTCGGTGGGGACGTCAACCTGCTCCACGACGCCCACCACCGCCTGACGCCCACCCAGGCGGCGCAGCTGGGCAAGCGCCTCGAGCCGTTGGACCTCTATTGGCTGGAGGACGTGACACCGGCCGAAGACCAGCAGGCGCTGCGCCTCGTGCGCCAGCACACGAGCATCCCGCTCGCCATCGGTGAGGTCTTCAACACCATATGGGACTGCCAGTACCTCATCGAGGAACGACTCATCGACTACATTCGCACCGCGGTCGTCCACGCAGGTGGCATCAGCCACTCGCGCAAGATCTTCGCTCTCGCCGAACTGCACGGGGTCAACGCGGCTCCGCACGGTCCCTCGGACGTCTCCCCGGTCGCCTTGGCCGCCAGCATCCACATGGGTCTGGCCACCCACAACTTCGCCATCCAGGAGTACATGGGCTACCCGGACCTCGTCCACGAGGCGTTCCCGCACGCCTGGACCTGCCAGAACGGCGTCCTGCACCCAGGCGACGCGCCTGGCCTGGGCGTCGAGCTCGACGAGCACCTGGCGGCCAGCTACGGCTACGAGCCCGCCTACCTACCGGTCGCCCGCCGGGGCGACGGAACCCTGACCGATTGGTGACGCCTGTGCCCAGCCGCCTCTCCCGAGCCACCCTCCCCCAGAGCCAGCTCATCGGCGCCTCCGCGCCGCAGCAGACCGGCATCGTGCACCTCGGGCTGGGCAACTTCCACCGCGCCCACGCTGCCGTCTACACAGCCAAGGCGCTGGCGGCGGAACCCGGCGACTGGGGCATCGTCGGGATCGCCAACCGCTCGCGCACCGTCGTCGACGCGATGCACGCCCAGGACAACCTGTACAGCGTGCTCACGCTCAGCGCGGCGGGCACCGAGGTGGGGGTCCTGGACGTGCACCGGCGTACGCTCGTCGCAGCGCATGATGGCGCCCAGGTCGTGGCCGAGATCGCCGACCCGGCCCACAAGATCGTCACGCTCACCGTCTCGGAGAATGGCTACCACCGCGACGCCAGCACGGGGCTGCTCGATGTGGACTCCGAGCCGATCAAGCACGACCTCGCCAACGCGGCCGAGCCCAGGACGCCCATCGGCCTGGTATGCCGTGGGCTCGCCAAGCGTCACGCGGACGGCGCGGCGCCGGTGACCGTGCTGTCCTGCGACAACCTGCAGTCCGCCGGTGCGATGACCAAGGGGCTGGTGGAGCAGTTCCTCGAGTCCGCCGGTGCCTCCACAGCGCTGCTGTCCTGGCTCGCCGAGTCGGTGACCTTCCCCAACGCCAGGGTCGACCGCATCGTGCCGGCACCGACCGAAGCGACCAGCGCCGAGGTGCAGGGCATCCTGGGACTTCACGACGCGTGTCCGGTTCCGGCAGAGGCGTTCTCGATGTGGGTGCTGGAAGACCACTTTGCCGCCGGCCGACCCCGGTGGGAGGCCGGCGGGGCCATCTTCACCGACGAGGTCGAGGCGTACGAGCTGATCAAGCTGCGGCTGCTCAACGGCTGCCACTCGCTCATCGCCTACCTCGGGGCGCTGGACGGGCGCGAGACCATCCCCGAGTCACGCGCCCAGCAGTTCGTCGAGGCGGCCGTGCGCGCCGCGATCAGCGACGAGTACCTGCCGAGCGTGCACCTGCCCACGGGGTTCGACGCACCGGCATACGTCGCGAGTCTCTTCGAGCGCTGGTCGAACTCGGCGCTTGGCGACAAGACCGCGCGCGTCGGCTCGGACGGCTCGACCAAGCTGTTGCAGCGTGTGCCGGGACCCGCCGTGCGGATGCTGCAGGCCGGCGAGGTCCCTCAGCAGCTGGCCCTCACCGTCGCCGCCTGGATCTGCTGCGTCGCTCCGCCGCAAGGCTTCCAGCCCGGCCCAATCGCCAACGCAATGGCGGACCCCGCCCGCGAGCGGCTCGCCCAGACCACGGCCGACGCGACCAGCGTCCGCGGACACGTCGCGGCCATCATGTCCGGCGGCTTCTTCCCGAACGAGCTGGTTGCCTACCCCTCGTTCACCGAGCGGGTGGCCGACCTCGCCGAGGCCACCGTGAGGGGCGGCGTGCGCTCCGCTGCCGCCCTCGCCGCCTCGGCCAGCTCAGCAGCGCGCGCATAGCGCAACCACGCATCCAGAACGGCAAGGAGGCCCGATGAAAGCCTTGAAGATCCACGGCAAAGCCGACATGCGCGAAGAGCAGGAGCCCGTGCCCGAGCCGGCGGACAACCAGGTCCGGCTGCGGATGGCCTACGCCGGCATCTGCGGTTCCGACCTGCACTACTACTACCACGGGGCCAACGGCGAGTTCGTGGTGCGTGAGCCGCTCACGCCCGGGCACGAAGTGTCCGGCACGGTCGACCTCGACCCCTCCGGGGAGCTCGCGCCGGGCACGCCGGTGACCATCCACCCCGCAACCTTCGGCATGCCGGAGCCGGGCATCGAGGACCGTCGGCATCTGTGGCCAGGTGGCTCCTACCTCGGCAGCGCCTCGACCTGGCCGCACACCCAGGGCGGGATGTCCGAGTACCTGCTCGTCGACCGAAACATGCTTCGCGTTCTGCCGCACGGCCTCTCACTGCTATCGGCTGCGCTCGCCGAGCCACTCGCGGTGGCCTTGCACGCGATCGTGCTGGCGCACGGAGTGGAGGGCAAGCGCGTCCTCGTCTCGGGTGCAGGGCCCATCGGCCTGCTCGTGGCCGCGGCTGCGGTCGCCAAGGGGGCGGCGGAGGTCACCTGCACCGATGTGCTCGCTGGACCACTGGAGCGGGCCCGCAAGGTCGGCGCGGCCAACACCATCCTCGTCGGCGAGGCGGAGATCCCGACGCTGGCCTACGACGTGGTCTTCGAGTGCTCCAGCGCACCGGCAGCGGTGTCGGCGGCCATCGCGGCCGTCCGGCGTGCGGGCACGATGGTCCAGGTCGGGGTGCTGCCCAACGAGCCCCGTCCGGTCAACCTGGCACCGCTGGTGTCCAAGGAGGTGACGATGATCGGCAGCTTCCGCTTCGACGACGAGATCGGCG
>JBIOUP010000328.1:0-11378 GCA_044867305.1 Dermatophilaceae bacterium | reverse complement strand
CGGCGCGGTCGTGGGATTCTGGGGTTATGCGTGAGCTCACCCAGTCCCGAAAGCTGGCCGACGTCTGTTATGACATCCGCGGGCCGGTCCTTGACGAGGCCAAGCGTCTCGAGGAGGAAGGGCATCGGATCCTCAAGCTGAACATCGGCAACCCGGCGCCGTTCGGGTTCGAGGCACCGGACGAGATCCTCATCGACATGATCGCCCAGCTGCCGTCAGCTCAGGGGTACTGCGACAGCAAGGGCATTGTTAGCGCCCGACGCGCCGTCACCCAGTACTACCGGCTCAAGGGTGTCGAGGGCGTCGGCATCGAGGATGTCTACCTTGGCAACGGCGTGAGCGAGCTCATCGTCATGGCCATGCAGGCCATGCTCGACAACGGTGACGAAGTGCTCATTCCGGCACCCGACTACCCGTTGTGGACCGCCGCGACCTCGCTGGCCGGCGGCCAGCCGGTGCACTACCTGTGCGACGAGTCGCAGACCTGGTCCCCGGACCTGCCGGACCTGGCCGCCAAGATCACCCCGAAGACCAAGGCCATCGTGGTGATCAACCCGAACAACCCCACCGGCTCGGTGTACTCGGTTGCCACCCTCAGTGCCATCATCGACCTCGCGCGCGAGCACGACCTGGTGCTCATGGCCGACGAGATCTACGACAAGATCCTCTACGACGACGCCAAGCACACCTCGCTCGCCTCGCTGGCTCCGGACCTGTTCTGCCTCAGTTTCAACGGTCTGTCCAAGGCCTACCGAGTCGCCGGCTTCCGGTCCGGATGGATGGCGGTCTCCGGCCCCAAGCACCATGCGCAGTCCTACATCGAGGGCATGAACATCCTGGCCAACATGCGCCTGTGCGCCAACGTGCCGGCCCAGCACGCCATCGCCACAGCCCTCGGGGGCTACCAGTCGATCAACGAGCTGATCCTGCCCGGCGGGCGGCTGCACGAGCAGCGCAACCGGGCGTGGGAGCTGATCAACAAGATCCCCGGGGTGAGCGCAACCCTGCCCGAGGGGGCGCTGTACCTGTTCCCTCGCCTGGACCCCGAGCACTACGACATCGTCGACGACGAGCGGTTCGCTCTCGACCTGGTGCGCGCCGAGCGGCTTCTTGTGGTGCCGGGCAGCGGGTTCAACTGGCCGCACCCCGACCACTTCCGTATCGTCACCCTCCCGCACGTCGACGACCTGGAAGAGGCGGTCGAGCGGATCGGCAACTTCCTGTCCAGCTATCGCCAGTAGCGGGCCCGCGAAAGGCCCCGTCAGGAGCCAGGGGGGCTTCGGGGAGCAACTGGGCCTTGGGTTGGGAGCAACTGGGCCTTGGTGGGAGCAGCTGGGCCTTGGTGGGAGCAGCAGCGGCGCTCAGCGCACGCCGCTCGTCGCGGCCCCGATGCTCACGATGATCACGAAGACCAGCCAGACCAGGCCCAGCGCGAGGAAGACCGTGCCGATGATGCCGCAGATCATGCCGGCCTGCACCATCGTGCGGTTGGTGTAAGCGCGTCCGCTGGCGTCGATCTCGGTCAGCGCCCGTCGCCCCATGACCCAGGCGAACGGGCCGAGGATCTGGCAGATCACGATGGACAGTATCCCGAGGATGAGGATCACGGTGCCCTGCGGATGCTCCAGCCCACCGGCATACATGCCGCTCTGGTAAGGCGGCGCCGAGGGCGGGTACGGCCCTTGCTGACCGTAGGTCGGGTACGGCTGCCCCGGCTGGGGCTGGCCGGGCAGCGGCTGGCCGGGTGGGGGCTGACTCGGCCCGTATGCCGGTGGGGGCGGCGGCGGCGCGGGCGTGCTGGGCGGGGGCACGGGGGAGGGAGGCGGCGTCGGTGAGGCGAAGGTCGGCTGCGTGGGGTCGCTCGGCTGCGACGAGGGCGCGTCGTCGGGCGGGTTCGCGGTCGGGTCCGTGCTCATGGGTTCCACCCTAGAGGTAGCCACCCGACATGGCAGGCTGAGCCCATGACGACCGCGCCACAGCCCGCCACGCCGACCCCAAGCGGTCATCGGGAGGTGACCCTCACGCGCCTGGCAGCCGGTCGGTATGCCGTCACGAACCCCCGCGGGGGCACCGTCGTCATCGGGCGCGGCGGCGACAGCGACTACACGGCGACCGAGCTGCTCCTCGCGGCAATGGCCGCCTGCACCGCGATCGACGTCGACGAGGTCACCTCACGCCGGTCCGAGCCGGACGAGTTCACGGTGCAGAGCACCGCGACCAAGGTCTCCGACGAGCTGGGCAACCACCTGACCGATGCGACGCTGCGCTTCCGACTCGCCTTCCCCGACACCGACGAGGGTGCCCGGGCGGCCGCCCTGGTCGAGCGCGTCGTGCGGCTCTCGCATGACAAGCTGTGCACGGTCAGTCGCACCGTCATGCTCCCGACGCCGGTCCGGGCAGTGGTGGGGGACATCAGCATCGACTAGCTCCCACGCTCGTCGAGAGGTCAGTAGATGCTGTTATCGGCCATCAATAACAGCATCTACTGCCCACTCGGCGGACGGATGCGAGCCGTGTCGTGCCGCCGCTGAGCCGGGTAAGCGACTTACAGTCGTGAGCAAACCCGTTTCAGGGGCTGAGGAGCTGGCGCACATGAGCACCGACGTGCTACCGGTCAACGTGTCCACCCGCGTGGCGGGGGTCGTCGACCGTTACCTCGCGGACTTGCTGGCAACCGTGCCGCTTCTGGTGGACGGCGTTTACCTCACCGGTTCGGTCGCCCTTGGTGACTTCCATGCCGAGTGGAGCGACATCGACTTCGTCACCGTTCTGCGCGATCGCCCCGGCCGGCACGACCTGCGGTCACTGGCGAACGTGCACGAGCGGGTGGCAACGGCATACCAGACCCCACGGCTGGACGGCTGGTACGTCACCTGGGAGGACCTCTACGCCCCCCGCGACCCCAAGCGCACCATGGGCCTGCGGGCTCGGGGCGCCCGCATGCACGGAGGCAAGAACTGGGTTCCTCCGGCCCTCGTCTGGCACGAGATGCAGGAGCACGGCCTGCACGTGTACGGCCCGCAGCTGGCCGAGCACGACATTGCCCGTGATCCCGGTGGCGTCCGCCAGTGGTGCCTCGAGACTCTCGACACGACGTGGACACCGTGGTGGCACGCCAACGCCCGGCTGGTGTCCATGGCTGGGCTCGGCTCGCTGGGCACCTGGGCCACCGCTTCAGGGGTGCTGGGCGTGGCGCGCATCCGCTACACCCTGGAGACCGGCAAGGTCACCTCCAAGTGCGGAGGCGGCGAGTGGGCTTTGGGGGCGCTGGACCCGCGATGGCAGCGCATCCTCGAGGAGTCCCTACGCATCCGCAACCGACCGGACCGTCGGTCGCTCTACCGCAGCCCATTTCGCCGCCGCCGCGACGCGCTGGCCTTCATCGACACCGTCATCACGGAGGCCGAGCAGACCGTTGGCGCGCCCAACGAGCGGGACGCAGCCGAGCCAGCCTCGTGACCGACGACGGCCACGGTGCACCCAGCGGACGGTGCACCGTGGACCGTCGACGGCGTCGTCGAGAACGGCTTCACTACCCGGCGCCCGAGGTGGCCACTTGCGTCACCGACGGTCGAGCGGAGAGCCCGCCTGGGAGGTGGGACCCCTCGAATGCGGGCCATGGCCGTCCTCCATGAAGTGCGTGGGCAGCTCGGGGGTGCCCACCGGAAAGTATCGCCGTCCTAGCCGATCGAGATGGCGTGGTTGACGTTGGCCTGGCCGACCTTGAAGAAGTCGCCCCCGGCGAAGACGGTCGATCCCGACCGTTCCAGGGCCCACACTCCCAGCGGGCTGTTCAGGTCGAGCGAGACGCTTTGGAGTTGACCGCCGAGGCTGAACGCAGCCAGCTTCGAGCGCGTCTGGCCTACGACCGTGTTGAAGTGACCACCGCACCAGGCGAGATTGTCGACGACTTCGGCGGCCTGGGCATCCCCGTTCGTACCTCGGGTCCACAACGTGCCCCCGGTGGAGTCCATCGACGTGCATGCGCCGCCGCTTCCACCGACCGCCAGCACCAGTTGGTTGAGCGGCCCCACGGCCAGGGAGAAGACTGGCTGGCGGCCGTTGGGGCTGGTGATGCCGGCCGTGAAAGGCCGCAGCTGACCGGTCAGCGCGTCGACCTTTCCGACCTTGTTATGGGCTCCGGAGCCGTTCACGGAGCTGAACGAGCCACCCAGGAAGACGGCGCCGTCACCCGAGAAGGCCATGGTGCGGACGCGTGCGTTGGCGCTGGGCTTCCAGATGTCGTCGGGTGTGCCGCTGCTGAGCGACAGTCGCGCGACGTTGGAACGCGGGTAGGCGGTGCCGGCGCTGTTGATGGTCTTGAAGTTGCCGCTGGCATACAGCGCTCCGTTGCCGACGAGCAGGGCGTCGACGTTGGCGCTCGCATCGGCGCCAAAACTGCTGATCCGGTTACCAGTGTTGGCGTCCACTGCCGCGAGGTGCCCCGCGGCAACGTTCTTGACCTTGGTGAACTCGCCTCCGAGATAGAGCGTCGAACCATCCACGGCGAGCGCGGCGACGACGTCGTCCGTCGTGGCCGAAAACGCCGTCTCGAACCGCTTCGACGTCGTGTTGTACACCCCGATGTTGCCGGCATTGTGCTGGCCGGCTCCGTCGATGACCTTGGTGAACGAGCCACCCACGTAGACCCTGTCTCCCACCGCGAGCATCACCCGGACGCGGCCGTCGGTGCCCCACTCCGCATTGACGCCCGATGGCAAACTGGCGGCCTGGGCCGATGGGGCTGCGGCAATCGACACCATGGTGGCGGTACCAGCGAGGCAGGCGCCGGCGAGCAGGCGAGATGAACGAAACATGTGATGACCCCCATGCGCGTTACGGCTTCCCCCGACCGACAAAAGGCCCATAGACCCATCCACACCGTAGCCGCTGCACGCGCGCAGTGCGGGCAGAATGGTCGGATCCCGTCCAAGGAAGGTCTAAGAGCGCTTTCATCGCGAACCGGTCTATTCGTCGCGAGCGGGCAGGCGCCGTGGGTGCGGCCAGCGGGCAGGCGCCGGAAGTGAGGCCCAGAGTGGGACGGGCGCTGTGAGCGAGGCCAGCGGGACGGTCGGGTCCGGGCCACCGGGCGGTCAGCAGCTGCTGTCAAACCAGCCCCATCACGGCATCGGCCGGCCACTCGGCGACGGTGTGTGCCGCCCGGCCGGACTTTACGCGGCGCCCCGCGTCGGCATGACGTGGCTAACCAGCTGGTCGAGCACCTCGTCCGCGGACGGCATACTCTCGATCTCGGCCCGGACCGATCGAGCCGCCTGCGCGTAGCTCGGGTCTGCCAGAACCGCCGTCACTGCCTGGCGCACCCTGGCAACCGAGAACTCCTCCGGCTGCACGGTGACCCCGGCGCCCACCCGCTCGACTGCCTCAGCGTTGAGGAACTGGTCAGCCGCGATCGGCAGGCTCACCTGCGGCAGGCCGTGGGTCAGGGCACCGAACAACCCACCCGCGCCGCACTGCGAGACCAGCAGGTCGCTGCGCTCGAGAACGGGCGTCTGCGGGAAGAACTGCCCCACCACGACGTTGCCTGGCTGCGCACCGAGCTGCGCTGGGTCGAAGCCGGGGCCGGTCGTCACGACGAGGTTGACCGGCAGGTCTCGGATGGCTTCCACGGCGGACGCGAGCACGCCCGGGGTGCGGTTGAATACCGTGCCGAGGGTCAGGTAGACGCTCCGCTGGTGCGTGAGGCGGGCCAACGGGGCCAAGGCGTGCGGGTCGCCCGGCTCACCGGGAGAGGGTCGCAGCGGGAACCGGTCGCGGAACGGGTGCGGCATCCGGGGGTTGAGCGACGCGGGGCTGATGTCGACGTACGGACCTCCCAGCAGATCGTCGGTCAGCTCCGGGTGCCCGATGGCCCGGGTCGTCGCCGCGAGGACCTCGGGGTGGTAGGGGTAGAAGGGGCCGAAGCCGTGCGTGATGCTCGGTATGCCGAGCCGTCGGGCCAGGATCGCCCCGCCCAGCTCGAGAACCTCGTGCACCACCAGGTCAGGTCGCCAGCGCCGGGCAAGCGCTTCCAGGTCCTTGGCGCGGGGCAGCGCCGGGAGCCCGAACAGCCCCGCGCCGGACGCCGGCAGGCGCTGCTCGCCGGGCAACGCCTCGAAGTCCGGATAGGCCTCGGCCCGGATCGCCTGCATGCCGGCAAAGGTGGGTCCGGCGGGCTCCACGGCTATCCCGCGAACCGCCAGCTGCTCCACCAGATCGGGCCCGGTCGCGAAGCGCACCTCGTGGCCGCGCCGCGCAGCGGCCCGGGCGAGTGGGAGGAGCGGCAGGATGTGCCCGTATGCCGGGCACGCGGTGAAGAGGATGCGCATGCCCCCAGTGCAGACCAGGCGCGGCGCTCGGGGCATCGGGCACCGATCCTTAGATTCCCCGGTCGGAGCCTTAGGGCACATTTCGCTCGCTACTCGACCGGGCCAGGCGCTTATAGCACTGAATACGGTGCTATAAGCGCCTGCCCCTGGCTATAAGCAGCTGCGCCGGGCTATCAACGCCTGCGCCGGGCGATCAACGCCTGCGCCGGGCGATCAACGCCTGCGCCTGGCCATAAGCGCCTGCGCCTTGCTGCAGGCGTTCCCAGCGCGAGTCGGAGCAGCGACGCGTCAGGTCATCCGCCGAACCGTGAGGATCTGCTCGGCCCGTCCGACCGGGCCGCCCTCGTCGTGCAGCGTCGTCGCGGTCAGGCCCACCCCATCCGGACCGATGGTCACCAGCGTGTCGAAGCCGATCCAGCAACCGGGCCCGCCGCTCGGGGGCCGGTACAAGTGGATCGTCAGGTCGATGTTCGGAAACGCCCACTCCTGCGGGCGCAGCCGCACGTTCATCCCGTTGGCCGTGTCGACCAGCCCTACGTAGGCCGCCAACGGGGTGACCCCTTCGTCCTCGACGAGCGTGTAGGGAGTGCGGATCCAGGCGTGCCCGTGCCCCGGCTCGTTGTGGGGGTAGCGCAGCGCCTCGATGGAGGCGATGTACCCGCCGAGCCACCGTTCGGAAGCTCGCCAGGCCTCGCCGCGGGCGATCGGCGGCATCGCCGGCGGCATTCCGTCGCACACCTCGGACGTGTCCTCCCGGGCGAGCAGCCAGGCGCTGGCCCGCACGACCGGCCGGCCGCCGGCGAAGGCGGTGGCCTCGATGAGCTCGATGGTGCGCCCCGGGCGGATGGTGCGCACCTCGACCGTCGTCGGCACTGCGTGGATGACGCCCAAGATCTCGAAGGTCACCCGGGCCAGCTGCATCGACGCCCGAGGCTCGTAGCGGGTGATGCAGTGGGTCAGCAGCCCGGCGACGGGTGCCATGTGCTGTTCGTGCGACTTCCACGCTCCTTGCACGTGCAGGGTGGGCTGGAAGGTGTTCGCGTCGATGCGGCGGTAGTAGCTCGTGGCGTCAGGGTCCAGGTCGGGGACGTCGGTGTCGCTCACGATGCCCACCTTAGGCTGAGGGATGTGCAGCCGGCTCCGGAAAGGCGCCTCGCCGTCGTCGTCGGCGCGGGAGTCACGGGGCTGACGGCCGCCTGGCGGCTGGCCCAGACCGGTGCACGCGTCCTTGTCCTGGAGGCCACCGAACGCATCGGTGGCCAGATCCGCACGGTCTGTTTCGCGGGTATGCCGGTCGACGTCGGCGCGGAGGCCGTCCACCTGGCCGCCCCAGGTATGTCGCGCCTGCTCGAGGAGCTTGACCTCGCCTCTGCCGCAGTGCGATCCGGGCCGGGTGGGACTTTGCTGGGCACCGCCCGCGGTTTGCGCCGGCTCCCGGCGGGAGTGGGTCCGTACGGCCCGACCCGGCTGGGCCCGGTCGGGCGGTCCGGCATCCTGAGCCCCCGGGGCCTGGTTCGCGCGGCGGCCGAGCCGTGGCTCGCCCACAGGGCGACCCCGGCGGGCGACCAATCGGTGCATGACTTCGTCACCAGCCGCTTCGGCGCCGAGGTAGCCGATCGTCTCGTCGACCCGATGCTCGGCGGGCTGCACAGTGGTGACATCCGCAGGCTGAGCCTGCTGGCCGCGACGCCCCAGCTCGCCGTCGCCGCCCGCGAGCGACGCTCGCTCACTCTCTCCCGGTCGGCCCGTAAGGACCGGCAGGACGGTGTGCCAACGGCATTCGTCACGTGGGCGGTCGGACTGGGCACGCTGCCTGAACGGATCGCCGCCCGAAGTAAGGCTGAGCTCCGGCTGGGCAGCCGGGCACAGTCGCTCACCCTTGCCGACGGCCGGTATGCCGTGCACCTGGCCGGTGAGCCCGACCCGGTGCGCGCCGACGGTGTCGTGCTCGCCGTCCCGTCGCACGTCGCGGCGAAGCTGCTCGCCGAGTTGTCCCCCGCCGCCACGGCCGCTCTGGCCGGGCAGCGGTTCGCCACGGTTGCGACGGTAGCCGCCGCGTTTCCGAAACAGGCCGCGCTCGCGCGCCCGGCATTGCATGGGACCGGCATCCTCATGCCGTCCACGGCGCCCCGCGTGCTGAAGGCGGCCACCTTTTTCGGGACCAAGTGGCCGCACTTGGCGGCAGGCGCGGACTACGTGCTACGGATGTCGGCCGGGCGGGTCGGCGCGAGGGTGGTCGAGGACCTGGATGATGATGCCCTGGTCGCGGCGCTGCTCGGCGACCTGCAGGAGCTGACCGGCCTCACGGCATACCCCAGCCAGACTTTCGTGCAGCGCTGGCCAAACAGTCTGGGCCAGCTCGAGGTGGGGCATCTGGACCGAATGGAGCGAGCGCGCGAGGCGCTGAGCCGGCATCCGGGCATCGCGCTAGCCGGAGCGTCCTACGACGGGATCGGCATTGCCTCGTGCGTGCAGTCGGCGGCTGCCGCGGCACGGATGATCGGCGGTTGAGGCGTCCGACGCGTTTGTCAACGGGGCAAGGCTGATGCCCACGCCGCGGAGAACACGTGCCGAGAGCTTCTGGTTACGCCGGCTGGGTCAGCGCAACAACGCCGGCTTGCATCATTATGGGCAGTTGGTCGAAATAGGTATGGTGCGTGACCGTCTTGCCGTCGCGAACCTCGTAAACGTCGACGCAGGTACAGGTGATGCGCTGCCCCGTGGGCGCTAGTTCGGACCCGTCGGCCATCGAGAAGGGGCCGGTATGGGTGCCGCTCCACTCGTACTCAGCTACGACGGTGTCGCCCTCCTCGACCCACTTCGATACCTGGATTCGGCGATCGGGGAAGGCGGTGAGGTCGGCCCGATAGCGCTTGAGGATGGCCTCGGAACCATTGAGCACCGCCCATTGGGGCGAGACCCACACCAGGTCATCGGCCATGCCGGTCCGCAGAGTGTCGAAATCACCGTTGTTCCAAAGGTCAAGGAAATGCTCCGCGTGTTCTCGTGCGGCTCCCATGGGGTTCTCCTCTCGGGCTCGCTGAATGACATTGCAGAGCGCAGCCCAGGCCGACATAGGCAACTACTCTCGGGTGCGCATGACGATCGATCGGTCGAGCGCAGTGATAGAACGAACGTGGGATATGGAAATAGGTACCCGGAGTAGCCCCCGACGCCGCGATGCCTATTGGGACGTTATTTCCCCGGGCCCAGCAACGTCAAGGGAGCCGCGCCAGGATTTGGGGTGGCAGAAGGTGCGCTATTTCGCACGTTCCGCCACCCACAAGCGGCGGGACTCAGCGGCGCCGTTTCGCCCCGCCCGAACCTGAGCTGGCACCCAAGGCAGGCACGGCCCGGCTGAACAGCCACGGCCGCAAGACTGCGTCCATCGACCGGCCGGCCCACCGCTCGACGTGGCGAACGAACATCGACGTGGTCACCCCGGCATACCGGTTCATGGCGACCCACTCGCGCAGCATGCCGAAGAACGTCTTGTCGCCGAGCGCGACGCGCAGCGCGTGCAGGGTGAGGGCACCCCGCTTGTATACCCGGTCGTCGAACATCAGCGTCGGCCCCGGGTCGGCGAGCAGCAGGTCGGCCGGCAGCCCGGCGATGCGCCGCCAGTGCTCGTCGGCGTGCGCCGCTGCGGAACGGCGACCGGAACGCTCCGACCAGAGCCACTCCGCATAGCAGGCGAAGCCCTCGTGCAGCCAGATGTCGCTCCAGCGCCGCGCGGTGAGGCTGTTGCCGAACCATTGGTGGGCCAGCTCGTGGGCGACCAGCCGTTCGTTGGCCCATCCGGGCACGAGGTGGTTGCGCCCGAACGTCGCCATGCCCTGGGCCTCCAGCGGTATCTCCAGCTCGTCGTGGGTGACGACGACGTCGAAGCGAGCGAAGGGGTAGGGCCCGAACAGCTTGGTGAAGACCTCTGTCATCCGGCCAAGCCCGTCGAATGTCTTTGTCGCGCGGGCCCGTTCGCCGGGTGGGTGGTGGACGCGCAGGGGCACCGGCCCGCGCAGGTCCACCGAGGCGTACTTGCCGACGTGGACCGCCACGAGATAGGACGCGGTCGGCTCGGGCTGCTCGAACGCCCATCGGGTCCGGCTCGACTCCCGACGCTCGGCCGTGGGCACCCCGGTCGCCACGACCTCGTAGGCACTTTCGGTCAGCACCTGGATGCGGTAGCTCGCCTTGTCCGACGGCCGGTCGTTGCAGGGGAAGAACGACGGCGCACCGTAGGGCTGGGAGGCGACGAGCGCCCCGTCGCTGAGCTCCTCCCACCCGGCCTCCCCGAACATCCCCATGACCGGTCGGGGGTGGCCGGCATACCGCACGACGAGACGCGCACCGCTGCCGGCAGCGATCGCACCGGTGCGAACGGTCAGCTCGGCTCCGTTGCGGCGCCACTTCACCGGCCGGCCGCCGAGGGTGAGCTTGCCGACCGTGAGGCCGGCGAGGTTCAGGCGCAGGGCGTCGAGGTCGGTGAGGGCGGTGAGCTGGATCGTCGCCTCCCCGCGAAGCCCGTTGGTCGCCACCCGGTAGTCCAGCTTCAGGTCGTAGTGCTCGACGCGGTATGCCGGGTCGCCGTGGCCGGGCAGGTACGGATCGGGGCCGACTGGCTCGAGGTGACGTGAGCCCGAGGCAACGCTCACGACGCGGCGCGCTCCGGCGAGGCCGGCGGTCCTGACGCCCTGGCGGCCGGCCGCCCAGGGGGCGCGTCGGGCTCGTCCCACGGGCCGATCGGGTTGCCGACCCAGCGGGTCTTGTCCGGAACACTCTCGCCGCGCATGACGAGCGACGCCGGGCCGACCGTCGCGTGCGACCCGATGACCGCGGCCGGAAGGACCACCCCATTGGGACCGAGCGTCGAGCCTTCGCGCATGCTCACCGTGTCGAGGCTGAGGACCCGGTCGTGGAACAGGTGCGTCTGGACCACGCAGCCGGGCCCGATCGTCGCCCCGGCGCGCAGGTCGATGAGGTCGGGTTCGGGCAGCCAGTAGGTCTCGCACCACACGCCTGGACCGACCCGTGCTCCCATGGCGCGCAACCATA
>JBIOUP010000327.1:0-5852 GCA_044867305.1 Dermatophilaceae bacterium | reverse complement strand
CGGTCGAGGCCGAAGTCGAGGGCGGCGTCGGCAGCGGCGACGTTGGAGACGCCGAGCACCACGGGCAGGCGGCGGGCCACGCGCGCCTGCATGCGCACGAAGCCGTACCAGCGGGCCACGGACAGCTTCCGGTACCACGGCGCAGCAGCGAGCGCGAGACGCCGGTCGCGGCTGATCGGGTGATGGATCGTGGCCACGAGCGGGAACCGCTTGTTCAGCGAGAGCAGACCGTAGCCGAGGGACTGGTTGTCGTGGACGACGTCGAAGTCGCTTTGGCGCTCATCGAGAATGCGGTTGGCCCGCAGGCTGAACGACAGTGGCTCGGCGAAGCATGCGGTGAGCGTGGTGGCGTACTCGAGGACATCGATCGCGTCGTGGAACTCCGAGGGGCGTGGGATGCGAAACGGGTCCGGTTCGCGGTACAGGTCCAGGCTGGGCACCTTCGTGAGCCGGACCCGGGGGTCCAGGCTCTCCGGGTAGGGCTGGCCGGAGAACACCTCGACCTGGTGACCCAGCTCGGCGAGCCCAGCGGCGAGGTTGCGCACGTACACACCCTGCCCGCCGCTGTGCTCCTTGGTCCGGTAGGACAGCAAGGCAATGCGCATGCCCATCCTTTCGCGTCGGCTACCCGTCGACGTACCGGGCCGGGGCCATCCTAGGGACAGGGCAAACGCTTCGCCCGTGGGCTAGGTGAAACGCGGCGCCCTCGCGCTGGCCAGCTCCAGCTGCTTGTCCAGGGTGATCGCGGCGTCGATGAGTGCCAGGTGGGTGAACGCTTGCGGGAAGTTGCCGATCTGCTCTCCGGTGAGGGCGATCTCCTCGGAGTAGAGCCCGAGGTGGTTGGCGTAGGTGAGCATCTTCTCGAAGGTGACCCGGGCCTTGTCGAGCTGCCCGGCTCGGGCGAGTGAGTCGACGTAGGTGAACGTACACAGCGAGAAGGTGCCTTCCGAGCCGCGCAGCCCGTCGGGGGAGGCGGCCGGGTTGTAGCGGTAGACGAGGCTGTCGGTGACGAGCTCGTCGTCCATGGCCGCCAAGGTCGCGGTCCATCGGGGGTCTTTGGGGCTGATGAAGCCGACCGACGACATGCGCAGCAACGCCGAGTCCAGCACGTCGGTCCGGTAGTGCTGCACGAAGGCCCTGCGCTCCTGGTTCCAGCCGCGGTCCATCACCTGGGTGTAGATGGCGTCGCGTTCGGCCCGCCAGCGGTCCACCGGTGCCGGTCGTCCGTGGCGGGCGGCCATGCGAATGCCTCGGTCGAGGGCCACCCAGCTCATGACCCGGCCGTAGGTGAAGTCCTGCTGGCCGCCACGGGTCTCCCAGATGCCCTCCTCGGGTTGGTCCCAGTTGTCGACCAGCCAGTCGAGCAGTCGGGCGAGGTGGCCCCACCCGTCGTGGCCGGGCTCGATGCCGCGTTGGTCACCGAAGTAGATGCTGTCCACGGCCTCGCCGTAGATGTCCAGCTGCACCTGGTCGGCGGCGCCGTTGCCGATCCGCACCGGGTAGGAGCCGCGGTAGCCCTCCCAGTGCTCGAGAACCTCCTCGGTGAGGTCACTGGACCCGTCGACGCGGTACATGATCTTGAGGGGGCTGCCCGTGCCGCCAGCCTGTTCGCGAACGCGTTCGCCCAGCCACCGCCCCAGCGCGGCGGCCTCGTCGGTGAAACCGAGCCCGAGCAGCGCGTAGACGGAGAAGGAGGCGTCGCGGACCCACGTGTAGCGGTAGTCCCAGTTGCGCTCTCCGCCGACCTGCTCGGGAAGCGCCGCCGTCGGCGCGGCGACCAGAGCACCGCTGGGAGCGTAGGTCATCAGCTTGAGGGTGATGGCCGAGCGGGCCAGCGTCTCGCGCCAGCGGCCGGCATACGTCGACTGCCCCAGCCACGATCTCCAGAACCGGACCGTCTCGTCGAACAGCCGCCACACCTCGGCGACCCGGACCTGCCGGATCGGGCCGGCGCTGCCGGTGCGCAGCACGACACCTCGCATCTGGCCCGCCGTGAGGGTGAGCTCCGCGCGCACATCGCCCGACTCGCCCGAGCTCACGCGGCCGAGCCGCTCGTCCTGCGGCTCACGGACCAGGTTCAGGCACATGGCCGTGCGGCTGCCCTGGAAGACGATGCCGTCGTCGGTGACGTGCGTCTGATGTGGCTCCCGCCCATAGTCGAAGCGCGGAGCGATCTCGAGCGCGAACGTCATCTCACCGCGCACGCACCGGACCATGCGCACCAGCTGGTGCTCCGCCGTGGCCGCGCCGGTGGCAACCGGCATGAAGTCGACGACCTCACCCACCCCCGCCTCGGTCATGAACCGGGTGACCAGGATGGCCGTGTCTGGGAAGTAGAGCTGCTTGGGGGTGAAGACCTCGGTGGCCGGGCGCACCCTGAAGTAACCGCCCCGGCCCTGGTCCAACAGCGCGCCGAAGATGCTCGGCGAGTCGAACCGGGGCGCGCAGAACCAGTCGATCGCGCCGTCGGTGGCGACCAGGGCTGAGGTCTGCAGGTCCCCGATGAGACCGTGGTCGGCGATGCTGGGGTACTCGGCCATGGGCGTCCCGTTCTCCCGAGGGTTCCCCGTCACTCTCGTGCTCGAGGCAGGACCCAGCATCCACCGCACAGGATGACTTCCTGGTGCCCCCGGGCAGATTCGAACTGCCGACACCCGGTTTAGGAGACCGGTGCTCTATCCCCTGAGCTACGAGGGCCGTCGACTCGGGCCCTGGGCCGCCCGACGCGAGGGCCCATTGTGTCAGCCGGCCGGTTGTCACACGGCATACCGCCCGATCCGTGACACCCCACGCCACGGCGCGAGTATGCCGGTCGAGTTGGTTAGCCTTCGGGAGTGACCGACCGCAGTGCACCCGCTCCGCCCGATTCGTCCCGGTCGGTAGCCGACGCGATCCAGGGCTGGGCGAAGGCCCTTGCTGACGTCGGGGGGCCCAACACGCTGCTCTGGGCGTCCGACGTGCGGGGCGGCACACTCGAGCTGACCACCGCCCACCCGGGCGGGGTCTCGATGCTGCTGGCCGGCCGGGTCACCCACCTGTCGGACCTGGTTCGCGAACCTGCGGCGCTCGCCGAGGCGCTCACGGTAGTGCGCGAGATCCATGCCCGAACCCGTCGCCTGGAACGGGAGCGCGGCCTGGTCTGCGGGTTCGTCTCCGTAGGCGTGGCGACCTGGGAGCCACCGCGCTCGGGTGCCACCATCTCAGCCCCTGTGTTGCTGCGGTCCTGCCGGTTGCGTCCAGCCAGCCCCGCTCAGGAGGACTTCCAGGTCGACCTGGCGCGCTCGGTCGAGGTCAATCCGGTGCTGGTCAACTACCTGCGTTCGGTTGCTGGCATCGCGGTCGACCCCGTGAGCCTGGCCGACCTCACCAGGGTGGCCTCCAGCTTCGACCCGTACCCGGTGTATGCCGCGCTCAAGCGCTCCTGTGCTGAGGTCCGGGGGTTCGAGATCGCTCCGAAGCTGGTCCTGGGTGCCTACCCGTACGCCAAGCTGCCCATGGTCGCCGACCTCACGGAGAACACCGAGTGGCTCGCCCAGGTCGATCTCGTGGCGGCACTCGCCGGCGCGTCGGCGGCTCAGGCCCGCCTTCGGGCCGCGCTGCCCGACGTCGTGGCCGACGCGGACCCCGCTCGCGAGCTGCTCGTCCTGGACGCCGACGCGACGCAGGCGTCCGTCGTCGAGGCGGTACGGGCGGGCACCTCCCTCGTCCTGCATGCCGCGCACGGCTGCGGAGCCACCCAGACGGTGGCAAACGCGGTGGCGGCCCTTGCGCACGACGGCAAGCGCACCCTCGTCGTTACCCCTTCCCGCGCCAGCATCGCCGACCTGGCCGAGCGGCTCGGCGCTGCCGGTCTCGGTGACCTGGTGCTCGACCTCACGGCGGCGGCGACCGACCGGCATACCGTCGCGGCCGGCCTTGGTCAGGCCCTGGACCGGGTGGCTGACCTCGACGACGAGCAGCTGCGCAGGTCCGACGCCCCCGAACGCGGCGCGCGCGGGCAGGCCATCCTCGCGGCGCGTCGGGCGTTGGCAGACCACGTCGAGTCGGTGCACGAGGTGCGAGCACCGTGGGGGGTGAGTATCCACGAAATCCAGTCCGCGATGGCTGCCCTCGCCTTCCACAAGCCTGCTCCCGGATCGCGCATCCGTTTCCGCGGCAATGCGATTCGCGAACTCAGCCGGACGAGGGTCGATCACCTCTCCGGCCAGCTGCGCGAAGCGGCCGAGGCTGGTGCCTGGTCGGACGACCCGGACGGGGACCCGTGGTACGGCGCCGACATCGGATCGCCGGCCGAGGTCCATCAGGCCCGCGAGATCGTCACCCGCCTGGCTGAAGACGGGCTCACCGAGCCGGCCACGGCGCTGGATGCCATCCTGGCCGAGTCGGCGATGCCGCCCGCTTCCTGCGTCGACGACTGGGACAGCGCCATTCGGACGATGCGTGGGGTCCGCGACACCCTCGAAGTGTTCCGACCCGAGGTCTTCGACATCCCGCTGGACGAACACGTCGTCGCCACAGGCTCGCGCAGCTTCCGCGCAAGCCAGGACGTCAAGCTGGGCTGGCTCGCGCGCAGCCGCGTGCGAAAACAGGCCCGCCGGTTGCTGCGGCCGGGACGCCCGCCTGCGGACCTGCACGCCGAGCTCGTGTCCGCACGCGACCAGCGCCAAGCCTGGCACCGGCTGGTGGGCGCGGGAGGGCGCCCTGAGATCTCGCCACGGCTGGATGAGGCGCAGCAGGTCTACGACATCCTCGGCGAGGATCTGGCCTGGCTGGGGGAGCGCCTCTCGGGCACTCAAGACGGCGGCGATCTCGCTCACCTGAGCCTGCCTCGCCTGCGCGCTCGCATCAGACGGCTTGCGGCTCGGCTGGATCGTCTCGACGTGCTCCCGCAGGTCTCCGCCGTCCTGGCCGGCTTGCGCGAGGCCGGCATGGGGGAGGTGCTCGACGACTTCGCCCGCCGGGGCGTCGCCGCGGACCAGGTCGCGCCCGAGCTCGAGCACATTTGGTGGGCGTCGCTGGCCCTGGACGTCACCGAGGCAGATCCGCGCTGCCGCGACCACAACGGGGGCGCGTTGCACGATGCCGCGCAGCGCTACCGCGCCCTCGACCGTGAGCACCGCGACGAAACTGCGTCGATCGTTCGGGCCCGCGTCGACCAGCGGGCCCATGGGCGCCTGGGTACTCACCCCCATCAGGTGGCGCTGCTGCGCGCTCAAGCCGCCGGTGAGCGCTGGCTGCTGCCGTTCCATGACGTCTTCCGGGAGTGCGAGGACATCGTCACGGCGATGCATCCGTGCCTGGCCATGAGCCCGTATGCCGTTGCACAGCTGCTTCCGCCGGGCACCAGCTTCGACCTCGTGGTCGTGCAGGACGCCTCGAGCCTGCTCACCGCCGAGGGCGTGTCCGCACTGTCGCGCGGTCGCCAGGCCCTCGTGGTCGGCGATCCCCACGGCGTGCCTCCATCCTCCTTCGTCGTTGGACCCTCCGCTGCGGCCCGCGGATCCACCGCAGCGGACGGCTCGCTCACGTCCCTGCTCGACGAGACGAGCGCGCTGCTGCCGACCCTGGCACTGGATTGGCGTCACGGTGGTGCCGACGTGCGGCTGGTGGGCTGGCCCACCGGCGGGACTGCTGTCACCGGGGCGCCCCGCCCCACGACGCGGCCACCCATCCGGCTCGAGCGTGTCGAAGGGAGCGCTTCGTTGGCCGCGGGCGACGAGTCGACCATCGAGTGGACCCGGGCCGAGGTCGATCGCATCGTCGAGATCGTGATGGACCACGCCCGGTCCACGCCCGAGCTCTCCCTCGGCGTGCTGGCGCTCACCGCCCCCCTTGCCCGCGAGGTCGAGACC